>CBESNZ010000091.1:0-10317 GCA_965531045.1 uncultured Acidimicrobiales bacterium | reverse complement strand
TCCCCGACGACGCCGTGGACCAGCACGCCGGGGTAGTTCTGGGCAATCGCCTCCGATGATTCGCGAAGGATCGGCTCGCTGACATCGAACGGGACGAAACGCTCGAGCTGGCCTGTCCGGTAGAAGGCGTCGAGCAACAACGTGGTCTTGTCGGTCGTTCCCGATCCCAACTCGACCAGCGTGGTAGCGCCACTCGACGTCGCAATTTCTGCCGCGTAGCGGCGCAGGATCTCGCGCTCTGTTCGCGTCGGGTAGTACTCGTCGAGCCGCGTGATCTGATCGAACAACTCGCTGCCGCGCTTGTCGTACAGCCACTTCGGCGGAATCGACTTCGGCGTTGCGGCCAACCCTCTCCGGACGTCGGCATGGAGCGCGCCGCCCCATTCGTCGAACTCGATGTGAACATCAAAGATCGGGGGCAGCGGGTCATCGGTGGGAAGGGGCATGCGAAGAACGTTTCTCGTTGTTGGGGAGTGATCTGGCAGAGACACGGCGAACGCGTCAGTCGTCGACGGCGACAGCCAACCGAACGCCACCGAATTGCCATCGGGCGGACGCGGGAAAGAAGTTGCGGTACGTCGACCGAATATGGTCGGCCGGCGTGATGCAACTGCCGCCGCGCAACACCATCTGGTTGATCATGAACTTGCCGTTGTATTCACCGACGGCGCCGGGTGCTGCGACGAATCCCGGATAAGGCGAGTACGCGCTCGACGTCCACTCCCACACGTCGCCGAACATCTGGCGGAGGCCGCTATCACCGGGGTCACCGGCGGGCTCGGGATGCAAGCCGACCGCCGGCCGATCGTCGTCGGGCCGCACCTCGAGAAGGTTGCCCCGAATGGTCTCGCCCGCTGCGGCGTGCTCCCATTCGGCCTCGGTGGGCAGACGGGCCCCAGCCCATGTGGCAAAGGCGTCGGCCTCGAACAGGCTGACATGACACACGGGTTCGCTGGGTTGCACCGGTCGCTCCCCGCTGAGCGTGTGCATCAACCAGCCGTCATCTCCGGCGTCACGCCAATACAGCGGGGCCGTGACTTTTCCGGCAGTGATCTCGTTCCACCCCTCCGACAACCACAACGACGCGGTTTCATACCCCCGGTCGGTGATGAACTCGAGCCATTCGGCGTTGGTGATGAGTCGGTCACCGAGACGGAACGGCTGGAGGATGGTCCGGTGCTGCGGCGCCTCGTTGTCGAACGAGAAGTGCGCAGATGCGCCCGGAGCAGCGGCGTCGACGCCGACGTCGACCACGCCGCCCTCGAACTCGATCCAGTGGAGCGGCTGATGGAGGGCGGTCGCGGGGACCGGCTGCTCGACGTAGGCGGGCTTCAGGACCGTGGACGAAAACACGTGCTTGATATCCATGAGCAACAGTTCCTGGTGCTGCTGCTCGTGTTGCAGGCCGAGTTCGACCAGTGCTTGCAGGTCGGGCCGCTCGGGCACGGCGGTTCGAATCAGCCGAAGCATCGCCTCGTCGACATGCGACCGGTAGGCGGCGATCTGTTCGGTCGAGGGGCGCGACACCACGCCGCGGGCGGACCGCGGGTGCCGGTCACCCACCGCCTCGTAGTACGAGTTGTAGAGGTACCCGAACGCCTCGTTGAAGATCTCGTAGCTTTGGAGGTGGGGCAGGAGGAACGTTTCGAAGAACCACGTGCCGTGCGCGCGGTGCCACTTCGTCGGGCTCACGTCGGGCATCGACTGCACCATCTGGTCTTCGGCGCTGAGTGGCCTGGCCAGGGCTTCGGTGTGTGATCGGACCGATCTGTACCGCGCGACGGTGGGTTCCGGATCGAAATCGTCCGACGAGATGGTCAGTGATGGATCACCCAGTGCGCTTTTGGTAGTCATCGAAAGAACTAACGCTTCCACCCGCGACTCTGTTCCGATAATCGCCAGACGCGAGTCACCCAGTTCGGGCCGGTGCGGCGTCCTACCGGGAGCGGCTGCCCCAATCGATGCGGCAGTCGTGTGGAGGAAAGCAATGACGGTTATCGAGACCGACAACCTGCAAAAGCAGTACCGAGGTGTTCGCGGATCATTCATGGCGGTCGATGCACTCGATCTCAACATTCCCGGTCCGGGCGTCTACGGCTTCCTCGGACCGAATGGATCCGGGAAGACCACCACGATCCGGTGCTTGCTGGGCCTGGTCCGACCAACTGGAGGAACCGCTCGGCTCTTCGGTCACGATGTCACCACGTCGCTGCCACAGGCGATCGACCGCGTCGGTGCCCTGGTCGAGTCGCCGAAGTTCTTTCCCTCGTTCTCCGGCCGCAAGAACCTCAACCTCTTCGGTCGAGTTGCCGGGCTACCCGCGTCTCGAGTGGACGAAGTGCTCGAACTCGTCGACATGGTCGGGCCGGCCGACGATCGCTTCTCCAGCTATTCGTTGGGCATGAAACAACGATTGGCTGTTGCCGCCACGTTGCTCAAGGACCCGGATCTCCTGATCCTCGATGAGCCGGCAAATGGACTCGATCCGGCGGGCATCGTCGACATACGGCTGCTCATCCGTCGACTCGGCGACAGCGGAAAGACCGTTTTTGTGTCGAGCCACCAACTGTCGGAGGTGCAACACACCTGTGACTGGGCGGCGATTATCTCGCGCGGTCGGCTTCTGCGAACCGGATCGATGAAAGAACTCGCCGCCGGAGGACGCGTGGCCCAACTGATCGTCACGATCGACGACGCTCCCGCAGCGCTCGCCGTACTCGAGACCGCCGGATTCACGGCGACCGCCGGCAGCGCCGACACCATCCATGTCGACGGTGAGGCAGAGGACGGCGCCCGGATCACCAGAACGCTGGCCGAGTCGGGCCGGTACCTGCGGGCGTTGTCGGTGAGCGTCGCGGACCTCGAATCCGTCTTCCTCGAAATCACGAACGACGGAGGCATCCGATGAGGTTGCTGCAAACCGAGATCATCCGATTCTGGAGCCGGCAGATGACCTGGGGCATCCTCGCCGTGTCGATCGCGCTCAGCATCGTCGGCGTCGGCATCGCCTTCACCCAGACGAGTGCCCAAGCACCCGTCGTCTCGCAAAACGACATCGACCTCACAGGTCAAGAAATCGATTTCTGCGTCGCCGAAGTACTGCGCAGCGCCGATCCCACCGGCCAGAATGGCCCACCGGTCCCCCTCGGGATCGAAGGAGCCGACGCCGAGGCCTACGTGCGGCGCGAGTACTGCAACTTCACCCCCTTCGTCGAGGACAAACGATTTCTCGCCACCCTCATCCTCGACGATCGCTACGGCGAGGTGATCGACGACTGGAGCGAGCAGCGCTCCGTCGCCGACACCGACAGCTACGACGTCACGATCGACACGCCGGCCGGCCGGATTGTCGACGCCGACGAGCGGGCGCCCTGGGGCGGACTCGACGGGATCCTTCCGGTCATGTCGATTGCCTTCCTCGCGATCTCGGTAGTTGCCGGAGCATCGTTCATGGGAGCGGAGTACCGAGCCGGAACCGTGGAGAACCTGCTCCTGTGGGAGCCGCGTCGGGGCAGGGTCATGGCGGCCAAATTCGTCGCCGGCGGCGTGTCGTCGTTCGCGCTCACCGCGCTGGTCATGACCTTCCTCGCAGGCCTACTGATGCTGCTCGCTTCGGTGCACGGCAGCACCACCGGCCTCGACGGCCGGTTCTTCCTCGACCTGACGTCGGTCATCGCCCGTGCGTCGATCGCCGGAGCACTGTTCTTCGTCATGGCCATGTCGATCGCGACGATCGCTCGGACCACGGCCGCGTCGATCTTTGCGATCCTGGGCTGGTTCGTGGTGAGCAACATCGTGTTGGCGCTGCTGCTGCGCCGCCTCGCCGAGTGGGAACTGTTTCGCAACGCCACCGCCTTCATCAGCGAGGGAGAGGTGGGCCGGTACCGCACGTCGCAGGGCGTCGCCTACGAGGTTGCGGGGCACGGCTATCTGGCCGCCGGGCTGGTCGTTGCGTTGTGGGCAGCGTGCATCGGTGGCGTTGCCGTACTGGTGTTCCAACGGCGCGACGTGAACTGACGCCTCGGGTCAGCGGCGCGGCCGCTTCTGGTACAGCGTGATTTCGCGTTTCACGGGGACGAGGTCGCGGCGGTACTGACGGTGGGTGTCCTCGACGACCTGCTGCGCCTCTTCAACGGTGGCCTCCAGCCTCTGCTTGAGCTCGGCCACTTCGGCCTCGAGGACGAGCACCTTCTTCACGCCGGCGAGGTTGAGCCCGTCGTTGGTGAGCTCTTGGATGCGGCGGAGCACATCGATATCGACGTCGCTGTAGCGACGACTACCCCCGTCGGTTCGCGCCGGGTCGACCAAACCCTTGCGTTCGTAGATTCGCAAGGTTTGGGGATGCACGCCGGCCAACTCGGCGGCCACCGAAATGATGTACACCGCTCGGGTTCGCGACCGCTCCCGACTCATGATCGAGATGCGTTCTCGGCCGCATCGCCTCGTTCGGACGTGAGGTGAGCGCGCGGCGAACTGGTGTCGGCGGCAGCCAATGCCTCGATGGCATCGCGTTCGGCGTCGGACAGTTCGGTGGGCACCATGACCTCCACCGTAACCAACAGGTCGCCTTTGGTCTTCTTGCCTTGCACGCCGCGGCCTTTGATACGGAACGTCTTCCCGGTCGGAGTTCCGGCGGGGATCTTCAGGGTCACCGACGGTCCGCCCAGCGTCGGCACGGTTACCCGAGCACCCAACGCCGCCTCGGCGAACGTGATGGGAGCGGTGAGCGTGACGTGGTTGCCCCGTCGACCAAAGGTGTCGTGCCCGGCCACGTGGACCCGGACGTACAGATCGCCCTTGGGCCCGCCGTTTCGGCCCGGCTCACCCTTGCCGGCCAGCCGTATGCGCTGGCCGTCCTTGACCCCGGCCGGGACCGCAACCCGCACTTCACGGGGGCGACGTTCTGTGCCGCTGCCGGCGCAGTTCGGACACGGGTCGGTGATGATCGCTCCTCGCCCGCCGCAACTTGGACACGGCCGACTGAAGGAGAAGAAGCCTTGATCGTCATCGAGGACGCCACGGCCGTGGCACTGACCGCAGGTTTGCGGGCGGGTCCCCGGAGCGGATCCGGAGCCCTTGCACTCGCGACAACTGGCCTCGCTCGTGAGGTGCACCGAGGTGGTCCGGCCCTGCACCGCGTCGAGAAACGACAGGTGCAGCTCGGTTTCGAGATCTGCGCCGGGTGTGGGCCCGGTCGCACCGCCGCCGCGACGACTACCACGACCGAACATCGAACCGAGGAGATCGCCGAGATCGGCGCCCTGACCGGGATCGAACCCGCCGCCACCTCTGAAACCACCGGAGCCGGCGCCCCCGAGGGGACCGAGACGGCGCAGCTCGTCGTACTCGGCGCGCTTGGTTTCATCGCCGAGCACGTCGTATGCCGACGACACTTCCTTGAACCGATCCTCCGCGGCGGTGTCGCCGGGGTTTGCGTCCGGATGGAGCTCGCGGGCGAGCTTGCGGTACTTCTTGGTGATGTCCTTGGGCGTTGCGTCCTTGGAGACGCCTAGGACGGCGTAGTAATCCTTCTCGAGCCATTCACGCTGTGCGGCCATCGGCCCTCCTTTCCGTGTCGCTCGGACTGCAATTGTTGATCGGTATCTCGACCGTCTTAGCCGCGCACCTTCACCATCGCCGCTCGCAGGAGCTTTCCGTTGAACCGGTAGCCGGTCCGCAGAATCTCCGTGACGATCTGCTCATCGGTGCCATCGCCCTCTTCGTGCACGACGGCTTCGTGCACGTTCGGGTCGAAGGGCACATCGACGGTCGCGACCACTTCGAGGCCCGCCTTCGTGAGCGCGTCGAGCAAAGACGAGTGAATTGGCACGACACTGTCGGCGCCTTGCTGGATCGCCGCGTCGCAGGCGTCGAGCACGCCCAAGATTTGGCTGACGACACCAGCGCCGGCTTGGCTCGCAAGTTCGGACTGCCGCCGCTCGGATTGCTTCCGAAAGTTGGCGTATTCGGCTGCGACCCTCTGGTACTGCTCTCGCTCGGCAGTGACGCGTTCGAGGTCAGCGATGAGCGACTCGACCGTTTCGGGGCCGCTGTCCTCGGCCTCCGTCGGCGACGAGGCCGACTCGGCATCGTCGGTGGGAGGCGGATCGGTCACGTCGCCGACGGACCGGTCCGCTCGATCACCGACCGCTGGAGGGTGGTCTGAAGAAGGAGCATCGCTCATCAGGCATCATCGCCTTCGTCGTCTTCCTCGACGATTTCGGCGTCGACGACGTCGTCATCGGATGACTCGTCGCCACCGTCTCCAGCCGCAGCACTCTCGGCCGCGGCTTGCTCGTACAGCTTCTGGCCGAACTCTTGGCTGGCAGCCATGAGCGCGTCGGTGCTGTCCTTGATCGCTTCGAGGTCGTCCCCGGTGAGAGCGGCCTTGACGTCGGAGAGCTTCGTCTCGACGCCAACCTTGTCGTCTTCTGACATGTCGGCGCCCTGGTCCTTGAGCAGCTTCTCGGTTTGGTACACGAGATTCTCGGCATTGTTGCGAATTTCCGCTTCCTCGCGACGGGCCTTGTCTTCCTCCGCGTGCGCCTCGGCGTCCTTCACCATCTGGTCGATCGTGTCCTTGTCGAGACTCGACTGGCCGGTGATGGTCATCGACTGCTCTTTATTGGTCGCCCGATCCTTGGCCGACACGTGCACGATGCCGTTGGCATCGATATCGAACGTGACCTCGATCTGCGGCACACCGCGTTGCGCGGGCGGGAGATCGACCAGCTGGAACTTGCCGAGCGTCTTGTTGTACTGCGACATTTCGCGCTCGCCTTGGAGGACATGGATCTCGACCGATGGCTGGCTGTCTTCGGCGGTCGTGAAGGTCTCGGTACGGCGGGTGGGGATGGTGGTGTTGCGCTCGATCAGCTTCGTCATCACCCCGCCCTTGGTCTCGATCCCGAGCGACAACGGCGTGACGTCGAGGAGGAGGACATCTTTGACCTCACCCTTGAGCACACCGGCCTGCACGGCGGCGCCGATGGCGACGACCTCGTCCGGGTTCACGGTCTTGTTCGGCTCGCGGCCAGCGATGCGCTCGACGAGTTCGGTCACAGCGGGCATGCGGGTGGAGCCGCCAACCAGAATGACGTGGTCGAGTTGGCCCTTGGTGAGGCCCGCGTCGGCGATCGCCTGCTCGAAGGGCTTCTTGCAACGGTCGAGCAGGTCGGCCGTGAGCTCTTCGAACTTCGAGCGGGTCAGCTGGTAGTCGAGGTGCAGCGGTCCGGCGTCGGTCGCTGTGACGTAGGCGAGATTGATCTGCGTTTGTTGGACTTGGGAGAGTTCGACCTTGGCCTTCTCCGCAGCTTCCTTGAGACGCTGCATCGCCATGTTGTCGGCGCCGAGGTCGACGCCGTGGTCGTTCTTGAACGAGGTGACGAGCCATTCGATCACGGCTTCGTCCCAGTCGTCGCCACCAAGGCTGGTATCGCCGTGGGTGGACTTGACCTCGAAGACGCCGTCACCGATCTCGAGGACCGACACGTCGAACGTGCCGCCGCCGAGGTCGAACACGAGGATGGTTTGGTCTTCGTCTTGCTGTTCGAGTCCGTAGGCCAACGCGGCGGCCGTTGGTTCGTTGATGATACGAAGCACCTCGAGCCCGGCGATCTGACCGGCCTCTTGGGTTGCGGTGCGCTGTGCATCGTCGAAGTACGCCGGCACCGTGATCACGGCCTGCGTGACGGTGTCGCCGAGGTACGCCTCGGCGTCGCGCTTGAGCTTTTGCAGCGTGCGCGCCGAGATCTCTTGCGAGGTGTACTTCTTGCCGTCGATGTCGACGGACCAGTTCGTGCCGATGTGGCGCTTCACCGACCGCAGCGTGCGGTCGGGGTTGGTGATGGCTTGGCGCTTGGCCACCTCGCCGACGAGTACCTCGCCGTCTTTCGAGAACGCAACCACCGAGGGGGTGGTGCGTGAACCTTCGCTATTGGGAATGACGACAGGGTCGCCACCCTGAAGAACGCTGACCACCGAGTTGGTGGTTCCGAGGTCGATGCCGACTGCCTTGGCCATGTGGTGACTCCTTGTCATGTCCGGGAACTTGGTATGTCCGGGAAACTTGCACGAGCGTTCGCCGAGCCATCGTGGGCCGAAGAACGATATTGGTGGGTTTTTGGGGGAATTGTTCCTGATAATAACCCCGACTCGGGGCGAATATTCCTTACCAGCTGGGAAACATCATAAAACTTGAGTGCCCAATATACAACTTTGATTCTGCGGTCGCTACCCACCATCGAACTACCGGTTGCTTCCCCGCTCTACTCGTTGCTACTTCAACGATTCCGGGGGACCGGTCGCAATACGTCGTTACCCTCGTGGCGTGAAGAAACCGTTTTTGCTCGTCGTTCTTGACGGATTTGGCATCGGCGACGGCGGGGATGCCGACGCCACTGCCCTCGCTGTTGGTCCGTTCTTGGATCGCATTGCGCACGAGTTCCCGACCGCTCAGGTCGAGACGTCGGGCGTCGCCGTCGGGCTGCCACCGGGACAGATGGGCAACTCCGAGGTCGGCCATATGACGATGGGTGCGGGTCGCATCATCGACCAGGACCTCACACGAATCTCGAAGGCGCTCGAGAGCGGCGTGCCGCCGGTCATCGATTCCCTCTTCACCGATCTCGCCGGGTCGGGCGCGACCTTGCACCTCATGGGTCTGCTTTCCGACGGTGGCGTGCACAGCCACGAAGACCACCTGCATCTGCTCATCAGCGCGGCCCGAGCTCGCGAAATTGCCACGACCGTCGACGTCTTCCTCGACGGCCGCGACACGCCGCCGCGCTCGGCACTCACCTACCTCGAGCGACTCGAGGCGGTAGTGGAACGCACCGGCGCCACCATCTCGACCGTTTCGGGCCGCTTCTATGCGATGGACCGCGACAACCGCTGGGACCGGGTCGGCCAGGCATACGCCGCCATCACCGGCGACTCGAAGCTGGAAGCCCCGACCGCTCGCGCGGCCGTGACCGAGGCCTACGCCCGTGGCGAGAACGACGAGTTCGTGGCGCCCACGGTCATCACCGGCTCGCCCACGCTCAGCGACGGCGACGCCGTCCTGTTCTTCAACTTTCGAGCCGACCGGGCTCGGGAACTGACCAACGCATTCACCGATCAACAGCCCGAGGCGTTCGGATCCGAACTCGTCCGCACCCGTCGTCCCCAACTTCGCGCCTTCGTGTGCCTCACGGAGTACGACGAATCGTTCGAGTTGCCGGTTGCCTTCACGTCACCGGCGTATGCAGGAGTGCTGGGCGAGACGTTGTCGGCGAACGGACTCTCGCAACTGCGGACGGCTGAGACCGAGAAGTACGCGCACGTCACGTTCTTCTTCAATGCCGGGGTCGAGCAACCGTTTCCGGGCGAAGATCGCGTGCTCGTCGCGTCGCCCCGCGACGTCGAAACCTATGACCACAAACCCGAGATGAGCGCGCTCGAAGTCACCGACCGTCTCGTCGCCCACATCCGCAGCGGCGAGTACGACTTCATCCTCGTCAATTACGCCAACCCCGACATGGTCGGCCACACCGGTGTGCTCGACGCCGCCGTAAAGGCCGTGGAGACGATCGACGAGTGCCTCGACCGAGCGTGCCGCGCAGTGCTCGACCTCGACGGCCAAGTGTTGATCACGGCCGATCACGGCAACTGCGAGCAGATGGTCGACAAAGAATCCGGCGAGCCACACACTGCCCACACCACGAACCCTGTGCCGCTGCATTGGCTGGCCAACAACATCGCCGGTCGGTCACTCACCAACGGCGGCCTGGCCGACATTGCTCCGACCGTGCTCGACCTCATGGGCATATCACAACCCGCCGAGATGACCGGCAGATCCCTGGTGGTACCGAAATGAATCCCTTCACCGCAGTCACCGCAATGTTTTTCACCGGTGCAGGTATCGGCCACTTCACCAAACCCGACTTTTTCGAGGCCGTCGTTCCGGATTGGTTTCCGAACAAAAAGCTGGCCAACTACGGATCTGGCGCTGCCGAAATCGTCCTCGGACTCGGCCTGCTCCACCCCAAGAGTCGGACAATGGCCGGCTATGGGCTGCTTGGCCTCACGGCAGCGGTGTTCCCGGCGAATATCGACATGGCGATCAACAAGGTCGACATCCGTCCCGACGAGGACGGCCGCATGGCCCGGTACCCCGGCGAGGTCAAGGACGCCCGGAACTGGATCCGACTTCCGTTCCAGCTCGTATTCGTTTGGCTCATCCATCGGGCCAGCGGCAACCCGCACGGCCCGCGTTAACCACCCGGCATCACGCGCGCCGCGCACGGTATCGGAGATGGTGCGTTCTGACCGCGAAGC
>CBESNZ010000090.1:0-10386 GCA_965531045.1 uncultured Acidimicrobiales bacterium | reverse complement strand
CCAATTCGAGGTCGGAGAATCGCGCGGCCGTGCGCTCGGCGGCGTACACGAGCGTGCGGCGCAGCCAACGGTCTTCGGGCTGGGCATACAACCCGTGCACCGTGTTGACGACGACCTTCACGCCAGCGGTGCGGGCGGCGATGCGGCCCAACACGCCCGGTTTCGGATTGTGGGTGTGGACGATGTCGGGCTCGAGCTCGGCAAAGATTCGCCGAAGCTCGGGCCCGGCCAACGCATCATGCATCGGCTGCGTGGCCCTGGTCAGATGCTTTGTGGAAACGTGACCGATGCCGGCGGCGACGAGGTCGTCCACGTGGGGACCGGGAGCCGACACGCCGATAACCTCGAAGCCCGCATCGGCAAACGCGAGCAACTGCGGTTTGAGCAACCAGTCGAGACTCATGTCGGTCGTCGTCACGTGCACGACCCTCGGACGGCGAGTTCGGTTCGACTCGGTGGAAACCCCGGAATCGACGGTTTGCCGTGAGCGGACGGCGGTCATCTCGTGAGGCCCTGGTAGCGCCGAACATTCAGGAGACGTCGAAGGTCGTCTTCCAGCGCCATGCCGCCGTGCACCTTCTGTTCGAAGTATCGCAGGCCGTCGGATTTCTGCACCGGCGAGCGAGCCAACCGGTGCAGGTCGGTCTCTCCGGGCGGGTTCGGTCGGGTCCCGGCGAGCGCGGCCGAGCTGAAGCGAGCTCGAACGACCTCTTCGACAAAGAACGAGGGGGCGACGGCTTTCGGATAGGCGAAATGCAGCGGATCGACCGACAGCCGGTCCTGGATGAGTTCGATCGAGCGGGCGACTTCCTCTGCGGCCGCATCGGGCGTGATCCGATCGAACAGGCGATGGGTGTGCGTATGGGATCCCACCGAGATCAGCCCCGTGTCGACGACGTCGCGTAGCGCGTCCCACGACAGGGGCCTTCCGTCGTCCGGGAAGCTCTTACCCGACTCGATGAAGTCGGTCGCGACGTAGATCGTTGCGGGCACCTGATAGCACTCGAGAATCGGCGCGGCGATCGACGCAAAGTCGTCCGTGCCGTCGTCGAACGTCACCACGACACGGTCGGTCAGGTCTTCCCCGAGAGCCAACCGTTCGACGGCTTCGTCGAGGCGCAGGACCGAGCTGTCACACGCCAGGGCGGCAATCTGCTCTTCGAAGAGTGCGGTCGGCAGATCGACTTCGATCGGCGACCTCGCACCGACCCGGTGATAGGCGAGCACGACCAATCCCCGTTGGGGCCGGCGAAGCTGATCGCTGGCTTGGGCGAGTGCCTTCGTGGCACGGCGAAGAACGCTATTCGTCACCGTCTCATCGTCGGCAGATGCAGGCCCGGATTGAGAAGCGCCGGTCGCTCTGTGGTTGGGCGCTACGGTTCCCCCGTGGTCACCTCCCCCAAGCCGGCGCCGCCCGAGCTCGAACTTCGCACTGCGACGACCGACGATGACGACGCGATCGTCGCGCTGGCGTCTTCGGCGTTGGGATGGCAACAGGACGAACCGAACCTCGAGCTCTTTCGATGGAAGCACCGGGACAATGCTTTTGGCGCCTCCCCGATGTGGGTGGCTGTCGATCATCAGAACAACACTCCCCAACTCGTGGGTTTTCGGGCGATGATGCAATGGCGCTTTCGGTCGGTCGCCGATGGCTCCGAAGTTCGGGCCGTGCGCGCGGTCGACACGGCGACCGCGCCCAGCCATCAGGGCCAGGGCATCTTTCGGCGGCTGACGACGGCAGCGGTCGACCAACTCACCGCCGAGGGCTTCGATTTCGTGTTCAACACGCCGAATACGCAGAGCCGCCCGGGCTACCTGAAAATGGGGTGGAGCGACGTGGGCCGTCCGACGATTCATGCCCGCCTCACCGGCGTTCGGGCGGCGCTCGCGCTGCGGGGCGCTCGCACCGCAGCCGACAAGTGGTCGCTTCCGAGCGATGCGGGGGTCGACGCCCGTGAAGCGTTCGCCGACGTCGAGGCGATATCGGCTCTGCTCGAAGCAACCAGGACGATCGGTGATCGCGGGCTGCGCACCGATCACCGCCCCGAGACCCTGGCATGGCGCTACGGCCTTGCCGAACTCCGCTATCGAGCGGTATTGCTCACCTCCTCGCCCGCCGATGGTCTGGCCGTGTTCCGAGTCCGAACCCGCGGCAGCGCGACGGAGGCGACGATTGCCGAGGTTCTGATTCCCGAGCCCGGTGCCCTCGGACCGCTGCTTCGAAAGGTCCGACAAGCCGTCGATGCCGACTACCTCCTCGCGTCCGATTCCCGCCTGCTGCGACACGGCTACCTTCCGGTGCCGCGACAAGGTCCCGCACTCACCACGCGGAGCCTGGCCTCACCTGGTCCCGAGCTCGACGCGTTCGACTTCCGTCTCGGCGACCTCGAGCTGTTCTGACCACTGCGACGCGGTCGCTCAGCGGCCCGTCCGAGCGACCCGTTCGAGCAGGGCCAGGAATTGGTCGCTCACCGATGCGAGCGTGAAATGCGCGAGGCCGTGTTCCCGGGCCGCAGCGCCCATCACACCTCGATCTCGAGCGACGTGGTCCACCGCCGAACGCAATGCGGCGATGTCGCCCGAGGGGAACAGCATGCCTGACGTCCCGTGCACGACGACCGACGATACGCCGCCGACGTCGCTCGCCGCCGCCGGCACCCCCATCATCGCCGCCTCGATCAGCACCCCCGGCTGACCTTCGGTTCGGCTCGCGAGCACCATCAGGTCGGCGGCCGCCAGGAGCGGCACCGGGTCGGCGATCACACCGACGAATCGAATATCTGCGCCGTCGGGACGCCGGAGCCGGTCGGCGTGGTCCTGCAGCTGCTTACGTTGTGGTCCGTCGCCGGCGATCAGCACGATCGTCGACGGCCGATCCGCAACGGCGTCGATGACGTCACCGACCTGTTTTTCTTCCGCGAGAGCGCCGAGAACGACGAGAACATCACTCGTGGGAGCCGCTCCGAGCTCGGCGCGGGCACGGTCTCGCTCGGCTGGGGTGGGCGGCGAAAACCTCGTGTGGTCTGCCGCGTTGGGGATGACCGCGACGCGGTTCGCGGCAACCCCGAAATCGGCCACCAGTGCTGCGCCGACCGCGTCCCACAACACCGACACCCCTGCCGCCCGCTGCAAACCAAAGGCCGCAGTGCGGCGTTGACGGCGGGTAACCGCCCAGGCCGGCAAGTCCCCGATACTTCGGTACACGAACGGCGCAGACCCACTCGCCACGGCGGCGACCGGCAGCGTGGTCGATCCGTGGGCCAACACGACCTCGGCGTCGCGGCACAGCGCCCGCACGCCCGGAAGCGCTGCGATCCAGTGCTGCCGCCCGGTGAGCGGCTCGATGGCCAACCCGTTGTCCTGTCGACCGGGAACAAGGGCTCGGGTGGTGACGTCGATGCCCCGTTGCGCCCACAGCTCGTCCAACGCCAACGCAAAGGTCTGAGCTCCGCGTCGGTCGGTGTTGGAGATGAGTTGAACCACTCGCATGCATCCTCATTTCATGCCGCGCCGAACCTAGTGCTCACGCCCGCTCAGCTCTGGTATCGCCGTGCCGATTGGTACCCATGCAGAACAAAAACGTCGTGGTGACCGGTGGCGCTGGTTTCATCGGCGCCAATCTGATCAAGTTGCTCGAGCGGACCGACGGCATCGGCACGGTCACCGCATTCGACGACCTTTCGTCGGGTTTCGAACAGAATCTCGAAGGCACCAGCGCCGAATTGGTGGTTGGCTCAATCCTCGATCCGGAGCTGCTCGATCCGGTGATCGAACAGGCCGATGCTGTCGTTCACCTCGCAGCGCGCCCGTCGGTGCCACGGTCGGTTGCCGATCCCGTTCCGAGCCACATGGTGAATGCGACCGGCACGGTGAACGTCCTGGAGGGCGTGCGCCGCGACGGCGGACGCCAGGTCATCGTCGCATCCTCGTCCTCGGTCTATGGGGCAAACCCCGCGCTGCCGAAACATGTCGGGCTGGCCACTCGTCCGATCTCGCCGTACGCCGCCAGCAAGTTGGCCACCGAGGCCTACACGCTGGCCTATGGCCACAGCTACGATTTGACCGCACTGGCCTTTCGCTTCTTCAACGTCTTCGGGCCCCTCCAGGCGGCTGGCCACGCCTACGCCGCAGTTGTCCCCGCCTTTGTCGACGCCGCGCTCCGTGGCCAACCGCTGACCGTCCACGGCGACGGCACGCAAAGTCGTGACTTCACCTACGTCGGCACCGTGGCCGAAACCATCACGACGGCGATTCTCGGCGACATCGGCTGTTCCGAACCGGTCAACTTGGCCTTCGGGACTCGCACCAATCTGCTCGACGTCATCGATCTTCTTCGCCCGATGATCGATCGGCCGATCGTCGTCGACCACGTCGACAACCGTGCGGGAGACGTTCCCCACAGCCAGGCCGACGCCGGTCCCGTGCGCGCCATGTTCCCGAACATCGATCCGGTCGATCTTCGGGTTGGCCTCCGGGCGACCGTCGACTGGACGATCGCCGCCAAGTTCTCGCCCGCACTGGCATAGCGATGCTCCCGCGACTGTTGATCATCGGAGCAGGCGGCCACGGTCGCGAGTCCTTCGACGTTGCCGTCGCGCACAATCGCAGCGAACCCTCATGGAACATCGTTGGCTTCGTCGACGACGGAGAACCCGACATCGAACGCTTGACGAGGCTCGGCATGCCGCTGTTGGGGCCCGTCGAAGAGGCCAACACTCCCCGTGTGCAGAGCGTTCTCGCGATCGGGCAACCAACGGTGCGCGCCCGGGTTGCGGGTCAACTCGATCAAGCGGTCTTCGCGACCATCATCCATCCCGCTGCGGCGTTCGGAAACGACGTGCATCTCGGCGTCGGCGCGATCGTCGCAGCGAATGCCACGATCACCGCCAACGTGCGCACCGGCGCCCACGTGCACCTGAACCCCGGAGCGGTCATCTCGCACGACTGCAGGCTCGGTTCGTTCGTCAGCATCTCCCCCGGCGCCATCGTCTGTGGTGACGTGACCATCGGCGATCGGGTGCTCGTCGGAGCCGGGGCGGTGATCCTGCCCGGCCGAACGATCGCGGACGACGCGATCATCGGTGCCGGCGCGGTCGTCACCCGCGACGTGGGGACGGGCGTCACGGTGCTGGGCAACCCGGCCCGACCGATCGGCTAGGTCAGGACGGCCCGCCGACCGCGGCTCTGACGCCGACGATGACCTCCGGGTTCGCACGGTTGCGGCGACGCCCCTCGAGCTGTTCGATCCCCACCAGGGCAATAACGAGCGCAGCCAAGCCCCCCGCTACGACCAGCAGCGGCCGCTCCCAGGTGGTCAGCAACCCCGCGTGGCGCGCCATTGCGGCCGACGCGCCGGCTTGCAGAACAACCCATGACCAGCTGCCACGGGGTGTCCAACCGGCCGGAGCCAGCAAACCGAGAACGGGAAGCACGAGCAGCACACCGAGGCCACCGACCGCGCCGGCGATCGACGGGGGCCGTCCCTGAGCCGACATGGCGAAGGCCCACATCATGAAGGGCACGAGATCGGGAATGGCGCCGAAACGGGGGCGGCGACCGAGCGTGCTCAAAGCAAACGTCGCAAACGCTGCAGCAAACAACGTGGCGGCCTCAACGTCGGGGAGGGCGAGCGCGGCCCCGCCGGCCGAGGCGCCCAGGAGCCAAACCGGCAAGCGACGATCGAATCGACCGGCGACGCCGACTCCCGCCATGACCACCGGGGAGAGCGTGAACACGAGCAGCGCCCACCATGGCCCGAGCCAGAGCGACACCGTCACGAAGCACGCGACAGAGATGCGTCGATGATGTGTCAACGAGGCCACAACACCAGCGACGGCAAACATCGCAGCGGGCGGAGGCACGCCGAATCGGCTCGTCGTCGTCCAGGTCAGCAATGCGGCAATCACCAGCACCGCTCGCTGCAACCACGACCGCTGGGATCCGAGCGATCCCCCACCGAGCGGAACGCGCAGCAACAGGCAGATGCCGAGCGCGACGCCGAGACCGACCTCTGGCAACGGCACCACCTCGATGGCCACCACGACGGGCTACGGTTTTGCGGACAACATGTCGGCGGCCGTCGTCATCTCCGGAACCGTGTCCGAGGCCTTGCCACCGAGGCGCCGCAGCTCTTCGGTCAGGACACTGTCGCCGGCGTAGTCATGGAGATGGGCCAGCGTCTCGAGATCCAATGGCGGCACCGTCACGTGCGAGATCAACGGATGGGCAGGGCGATCATCGAGTTCGCCAGAGCCCAACAACACCTCGTGCAGCTTCTCACCGGGTCGAAGGCCGGTGAAGACGATCTGAATCGGACGGTCCGCCTGTGCGACCAGCCGACGGGCCACGTCGAGGATCTTCACCGGCTGACCCATGTCGAGTACCAATGCCTCACCATCGTTGCCGACCGCACCCGCCTGGATCACGAGCTGTACCGCCTCGCGTACGGTCATGAAGTAGCGGGTCACTTCGGGGTGCGTGACGGTGATCGGGCCACCCTTGGCGACCTGCGCCTCGAACGCGCCGAGCATCGATCCGCGGCTTCCGAGCACGTTCCCGAACCGCACGCTCAAGTACGTGCCCGTCGTCCGGCGAGCGGTCTGCGCCGTCAACCGCTCGGCCAACCGTTTGGTGTAGCCGAGCACGCTCGAGGGATCCGCCGCCTTGTCGGTGGAGACATTGACGAATCGGGTCACGCCGAAGGTGCTCGCCGCCTCGAGCAGGTTTTGGGTGCCCCAAACATTGGTCTTCAACCCTTCATCGGGATACATCTCGAGTAACGGAAGGTGCTTCAGCGCCGCGGCGTGAAACACCACGTCGGGACGGTGTTCGTCGAACACGGCAAGGATTCGCTCGCGGTCTCTGATGTCGGCGATGACGAGGTTTCGAGAGTCGAGCAGCGCCCGACCGTGGATCGCCATCGTCGTTGCGTGCAGCGCCGACTCATCACGATCCAGCATCACCAGACTCGACGGGCCGAAACGGTGAAGCTGGCGACACAGCTCGGAGCCGATCGACCCGCCCGCTCCGGTGACGAGCACACAGCGACCGGTGAGGTAATCGGCGATCGCCTCGATGTCCGTGTCGATCACATGCCGCCCGAGCAGATCGGCTTCGGTCAACGGTCGGATGTCCGCCAACCCGACCTGACCGTCGAAGAGTTCCTCGGTCGGCGGGAGCACTCGAACCGGAAGGTCGATTGCCAGGGCTGCGTCGGACAACTCACGCACAACGTTGGATTGCAGCGAGGGGACGGCGATGACGAGGAGGCCGGCGTTCACGTCCGCGGCGACCGCCGCGAGGTCGAGGCGCGTACCTCGCACCGGGACACCGAGCAAACGAAGATTCTGTTTCCCCGGGTCGTCGTCGAGCAACGCCACCGGCAGATACTTACTCTCCGGGTTGCGAAGCATTGCCTGCAATGCCTGCAGGCTGCCGTTACCAGCCCCGAAAACGACGACGCGCGCCGACGCCTCGGATGGACGGAGGCGACGATCGGCAATGAGGCGCCACGTATACCGGGCTGCGCTCATCAGCAGGAGCGCGATCGCGCCTGCGGCAAGGCTGACGCTCGATGGGACGAGTCGTGACAACAAGACGCCGGCCAGTGTGCCGAGGATGCTGACGGTCAGCGCCGCCCGAACCAGGGCTGCGACCTCCTCGAAACTCCCGAACCGCCAGCGGCCGACGTACAGGCCGAAGGCGAAGCCGGACCCGATCTGCAAGCCGATGAACAACGCCATGGCAGCGGGCACGTTCCACGCCTGCCACTCACCGAACGAGCGCTCGAAGCGCACGAGCATCGCAAGCGAAATCCCCAACGCCCACGCTGCGGCATCGATACCGAGGCTGATCGCCAACCGGTTGTTCCTCAGCCGCCGCGTGAGGGGTGTCGTGATCTCCGAAGTTCTCATTACCTACTCATGTCGACCGACTTGGTAAAAGTATGAGGACCGATTTTGGAACGGCTCCGAGCACGACCCCCGCACCCAGATCTCTGTTGGGCGCGCCTGCTCTCCCGGTCGAAACGCTCGAACCCGCAGCCGTCCCCGCGCCGCACAAGCACGAGGACCGGTCCCACCGGACAAGGCGTCGAACCACCCGAGGTCAGTCCCAACGCATCCTCCTGATCGGGGCGGTTGCCGCCGCAGCTGCCGCCATCTTCTCGAGCAGCTCACCGACCGAGCTGTGGCTGATCGATGCGACGTATCGGGCGGGCCTCGCTCTCATGATGACGTTGGCCGCATCCCGCTCGCGTCGGTGGACCTGGGCCACGCTCGCCGGCGGGGCCACCGTATTTGCAGCCATGCCGTGGCTCTTGCTCGGATGCCTCGCCACTATCCTCGCCGCCCACGCAGCATCGACGGATCGCGACCGCCTGCACGGCGCCCTCATCGGCGCGCTCGGAACCAACGTGTTGTTTCATCTGCGTATCGGCGGCCCCCACGGAACCGAAACGGCTGTCGCACTCCTGCTCAGCGCCACGGTCTTGACCTCGGCGTTCGGTCTGATGGACGACGAACGCCGCCGGCAACTCAAGCGGTACGTCGGAGCCGGTTTGGGGTTCCTCATGCTCAGCTTGGTGGCCGGAGGGCTTGCCGCAGCGATGGCCGCGCACAATGTGCGTCAGGGCGTCGCCCTCGCCGAACGCGGCGTGGATGACGCTCGAGCCGGGGACCATCAGGCCGCCATGGATGCCCTCGTAGAGTCCAGAGGCCGCCTTTCGGCCGCCAGCGCGTGGTTGTCCTCTCCCCTGACCATCGCGACTCGCGCCGTGCCGGTCGTCGGCCAGCACGTCCGCGCCGCCCAGGTCGCGGCCGGTGAGGGGACCGCCCTCGCTACCGCAGCGGAGGGGGTAGGTCGTCGCATTGAACTCGACGATCTTCGGCCGAACTCGGGCCGTCTGAACTTGAGCGCGATCGACAGCGCGGCGGCCCCGCTCGAGCGACTCGCCCTCACCGTGACCCGGACGATCACGCGACTCGACGCCGTCGAGTCCCCGTGGATCATCCCTCAGGTCGGCGTGCCTCTCGGCGACTTCGTCGAGGAGATGCGCGACCTCGAACCCGCCGTCGCGACCGCTGCGCTCGCAGCGCAGGATTTGCCGGCGATACTCGGCAGCGAGAGTCCGAAGTCGTACCTCCTCTTGTTCACCACCCCCGCCGAGGCTCGTGGGCTCGGCGGCTTCGTCGGTTCTTGGGCGATCCTCGAAGCAGACCGCGGCCAGCTGACCATGACGGAAAACGGACGGGCACGCGACCTCAACGCCGACCTCGAGGCCGCCGGCGCCACCCTCAATGCACCCGACGACTACGTGGGCCGGTGGAGCCGCTTCACACCCGAAGCCCACTTTCAGGACGTCACGTTCTCTCCGGACTTCCCCACCGTCGCCGGCGTGGCCGCCGACTTGGTCGCGCAAACGGGGCGCCCGGTGGATGGCGTCGTGGCAATCGATCCGGTCGGACTCGCGGCGCTGCTCCGCATCACCGGACCCGTCACGCTTCCGACGACGGGCTTCGTCCTCAGCGCGGACAATGCGGTCGACTATCTCCTGATCGACCAATACGAGAACTTCGATTCGGGCGATCGATCCGGACGAGAGAGCGCGCTCGAGGATGCCTCGGCCGCCGTCTTCGAAGCGCTGCTCAGCGCAGACTTTCCCGACCCCGGCGTCGCCGCAGACGCGCTCGGTCCTGCGGTCGACCAGGGACGGCTGCTCGCGTGGTCTCCGAGCGGCAACGAATTGTTCGAGTCAGCCGGCCTCACCGGCGCATTCCCTTCGGCCGCCACCACGACCGGAGACCTCCTGGCGGTCACGCACCAGAACTCGGCGAACAACAAGACCGATGTCTACCTCGAACGCGATGTGGAGTATCGAGCGGTGTACGACGAGCGAACCGGAGCGGTGAGCGCCACGGCCACGATCGACCTGTTCAACGGTGCGCCTGAGTCCGGACTTGCCGCCGGCGTTCTCGGGAGCAACGACCAGGGTTTACCCCCTGGCACAAACCGCCTCTACCTCTCCGTCTACTCGCCGCTCCAGCTCGAATCAGCGACGCTCGACGGCAAGCCGTACGCGTTGGAAACCAACGGTGAATTGGGTTGGCGGGTGTACTCCACCTTCGTCGAAATGGCCGCCGGCACCCATACCCAGGTCACGCTCAACCTGTCGGGTCAGCTCACGCCGGGGCCCTATTCGCTCACGATCGCCCCCCAGCCGGTCGTCCAACCCGACGACGTCACCGTTCGCGTCACCGCTCCGGACTCCACTGACATCATTCGAGCCGCGTTTGCCTCCGTGGTCGACACCACGCTTGTTTCGTCGAACCATCATTCGTCCGCCACTTCGTCATCCCTGATGCCCGCCGGTTCCTAAAGCCCTCGCAT
>CBESNZ010000089.1:0-10442 GCA_965531045.1 uncultured Acidimicrobiales bacterium | reverse complement strand
GAGCATCTCCGCGGCCTTGGCGTGATCGTCCATCTCGGGGCCGAGGTAGCCGCCATCGAAGCCGGAGAAGAATCCGACCGGGTGCGGCTCGCCGACGGCACCACCTACCCGGCGAATCGAGTGTTGCTCGCCGCCGGCGTCGAGCCGCGTCTGTCGTCGGTCGGGCTCCATGCCATCGACATCGACGCTGACGCGATCGAGATCGGCAAGGACTGCTCCGTGGACGGACTCGACTGGCTCTGGGCAGCGGGCGATGTCACGCCCCATTCGGCCTGGACCCACGGCGCCTCGATACAGGCACGCGCGCTCGCGGATCGCCTGACCGACCGAGCTTGGGTGCAGCCGGCCACCGTCATGCCGCGGTGCATCTTCACCAGGCCCCCGCTCGGCATCGTCGGCGAGACGGCCAAAGCGGCCGGTGATCGGGGAATCGATGCGATCGTCGGCGTCGCGGAATACGGCGACGTCGTTCGCTCACGGACCGACCGACTCGATGGTGGTCGAGCCGAAATCGTTGTGGACCGCACCACGGGGGCCATCCTGGGCGCCTCGATCTTCGGGCCCCGAGCCGACGACCTCATCCAGATCGTCGCCACCTTCATGTCGTCCGGCGCAGACATCCATGTCGCCCATCGAACCGTCTTTCCGTTCCCCACCTTGTCCCAGGTCGTCGAGGCAGCCATCGGCGATGCGGTGTCTCGCCTGCGCGACGCCGACGCATGAGGCCTCCTCCCGCATTTCCAGCGGCGGTGGTCTAGCCGCCACCCCCGCCGTCGGGAAGGCGCAGGCGGACGGGACCTCGGACGTCGGCGAGGTCCTCGACCGTCCGATCGCCCTGCGTCATCACGATGAGGCCTTCGTCGGCCATGTCCGATGCGACACTGCGCACGGCATCCATCGAGGGACGCCAATCGGGTGAGGCCACAATTCGGGCCACATCGGACGGGCAGATCGAACTGCGTTCCCCCCGTTTGGAGAGCATCGCCAGAACCGCAGCCCTGGCTCGTGCCGCGCCACCCTCATCGGTCGCCGGTTCCCACCAGGGGTCGCCCCGCTCCCCCAGCGCGATCTTGGCCTGATGCACCCTCGTACGCGCGCGGGCCATTGCGTTCTCGTCCGATCGAGCCGCCTTCACCGCCCGCCGAGCGCTCATGAGCTCGGACACCAGCTCTTTCCGAAACGGCTCGGGGATGTTCGGATCGGTCGCACGCCAGCGACGACCGCCAACCACGATGTAGCGGCCGTCGTCGGTGCGTTCAACCTCAGACATCGCTCTCGTACCGGGCCCGGAGTTGCTTCACGACCAGACCGTAGCGGCGGCGGTCGACGACGTCCGACCCAACGATCGTCCGAACTCTGATCGCCCGTGGCGTCCCCCCGTACATCTTGCCAGTCCGTTCTCGGCGTCCGTGTCACCCGGCGACCGCCCCCGATCGTCTGTTTGGACAGGACCCGGCGAGAAGAGTCGAGGGGTAGCGCTTTGGAAAAGGTCGCAGTTACGGCAATTTGTTCGGTTGGCGTTGCGCTTGCGTGCGCGGTCGTCGTGCTGTGGCGCGGGACCTGCGCCCACGAGGTCTCAGGGGCAGCCGGCGTCGGGCCCGACAGACCGGTGCGAGCCCGGGCCGCCGAGGGACTGCGGCTCGCCGCGGCTGTTTCTGCGGCAGGTGTCGGCGGAGGGCTACTGACCTTCGGTCTCGGCGGACGGCTCATGATGCGTGTGCTTGCCGCAACGTCGCCGAGTGCACAGGGGTTACTCACCGATGCGGAGGAGCGGGTCGGCGAGGTCTCCGTCGATGGCACGGTGGGTTTGGTCGCTTTCTTGGCGATTTTCAGCGCGCTGCCCGCCGGCGTCTTTGTGCTCTCCCGCCGCCGGTTTCCGCGACGGTCGATACCAGCGGGGCTCCTGGCCGGCGGGATCGGTGGCGGACTACTCGCACGCATGGTGGGGCTGGTCGATCCCACGAATCGGGACTTCGACATCCTGGAACCGACCTGGCTGGCGGTGCTGTTGTGCGTTGCACTGATTGCGCTCGGATCGATGACCATCGCCGTCTTGGCCGACCGCTTCGTCGCGAACTGGCCCTACCCGGCGTTGTCGGCGCGCGGGGTTGCCGGACTGCTGCCCCTCGTCGTCTATCTCATTCCGCCGCTGGCCGTGGTAGGGCTCGTCCTGGTTGCATCACGCGTCTTCGTCTTGCGGCCGCAGCGTTTCCCGCTCGTCGCGGCCGTTGGCAGCTGGTTGACGATCCTGGCCGGGGTTGCGGGCGGCGGCTGGGTGCTCATCAACGCGACCGAGATTCTTTTGTGAAGCCGGCACATGTCCTATCGCCACGCGTCTGTCGGCGTGCGACACTGATGCCATGACCGACGGTGGCGTTGGTGTGAGTGCACTCCAAGTGCTCCTTGCAACCGCCGGGGTGGCGCGGATCCCGACCCGCAGCACCAGCGTTGCCACGAACACCACGGTCGACGTCGATGGCTTCATCGAGGTTATGTACAACCAACACGCTCGCGGTCTCGTACACATGGTTCGACTGTTCGTCGACGACCGCAACGCTGCGGAGGATCTGGTGCAGGAGGCGTTCATTCGGTTGGCCCGATCGGCACACCGGATCGAGGACGATCGCAAGGCCGCCGCCTACCTGCGTTCGATCGTTTTGAACCTTGCGCGCGACCACAATCGTCGTGGCCTCGTCTCCCTGCGGCATCGGCTTCCGCTCGATGATCGCCGAGCATCGGTTGAAGACGTGGTCGAGCTCGCGGAGGACCACCAAAAGGTCGTCGACTCGCTACGCACGCTCCCGGGGCGGCAACGCGACTGCCTCATCCTTCGCTACTACGACGAGTTCGGCATCGATGACATCGCCGAGACCCTGGGCATCTCGCGCAACTCGGTGAAGACACACCTCACCCGAGGCATGCGGGCGCTCGAAACCCAACTGACCGACGAAATCGCGGTGCTGTGATGCGTCTGGGCGAGCGGGTACAGGAGGCACTCCGAGCAGGATCGGCAGCCGTCGTCGACAGCGGCGACCTGCTCGAGCGCGTGCAATGGAGCATTGCCGACGACCGTCTGCTGCGAGCGCAGCGCCAACGCCGAGCAGGCGTGGTGTTGTGCATCGTCGCAGCGGCCGGAGCTATCGCCGGCGCAACCATCGATCGACGAGAGGGAGATCTCATTATGGACTGGTGGATTCTGGAGCTGTTGTGGTTCGCAGGCATGGTCGGGTTGGCCCTGTGGTTGGGCCCGTTCATCAAACGTTTCGGCAAGGCCTACGCCGCCGATGTCTTCCGAGCCAACCCTCGCACCGGCAAGAGCTTCATCGTGTTGATGGACGTGGCCTACTACTTGGTGTTTTTCGCCTACATCATGTTCAACGTCAAGTTCGAGCCCGAGTCGGACTGGGAGAACATGGTGAACGCCAGCCAGCTCCAGGCATCGACGGTGAGGCTCGGCGGCATCCTGCTCATCGTTGGGCTATTGCATGGTCTCAACGTGCTGTCGCTGCCCGTCATGGGGCGTCTGTTCTCGCTCAATCGACGCCTCGATGACGAGCCAGTGATGACCCAAGAGAAATGACCCATCGACCGTGAGGGTCATCATCCTCGCCCTCCTTTTGGCCGTGACCGGCGTGGGATCGATCGCGTCGGCACAGAGCGACGAGCCGCCGATGGTGGGACGCGAGACGCTGGTCGTTCGGTACCAGGCGGGTGAGAACCTCGAGCCGCTCTTCCTCGACGAGCTGGCCCCCGAAACACTTCTGACAGTCATGGCGAGCGGGTTCGACCCCGACACCACCGGTGTGATCCATCAATGCGTCGAAGGCAGTAGTCGCCAATGCCGGAATCGGCTTCCGGTGCGCTTCGATGATCTTGGCGCGGCGACGTTGCAGTACCTCGTCACCAACGAGATCGAGCCGTGCCGACTGGCCGGCGAGCGCTGCACGATCGAACTCTCCACCTCCGGCAAGGTCAGCGTTGTCGAAACCGTCTTCATCGACAAGGCACCTCCACCGGGGCGACTCGAGGTCGCTCCACGCCACGGCCTGCTGGTCGGTGACACCGTGACGGTGACGGCCAGAGGTTTTGGTCCCGCAGCCGAGCTGACGGTGATGGTCTGCGCCGTGCCGTCGATCAGCGGACCTCGATGCGGAGCCCCCGCACCGGAGGTTTCACTCACCATCGGTCGAGACGGTACCGGCCATGCCGAGCTCGTACTCGATGTCTCGAGGGTGGGTTCGGAAGGTGTTGCCTGCGGACGGCAGGTCACGTGTCGCGTGGTTGTGCAGTCCGATCAGCGCGGTGTGCGAGCTCGCGCCGTCGCGCTCTCCTTCACGGCCTCACCTGGCGCCGACTACGACACCAACCGGGTCATCCTCGGGCTCCTTGGAGCGCTCGGCCTGGCGATGGTGGCCGCATGGCTCATCGCCTCCACCGATTGGCGTCCCCCGACCGAGTCGGACGCCACAGCGATGGATGAGGCGGACTACGCCGACCTAGACCTCGAAGCCGCACAGTTCGACGACCGTCAAACCGCTTCGTGGCCGTGACGGCGTAGTCCAAACCTCGGGGCCCCTCAATGAGTGTCCCTACATCGGCATCCCTACGTCGGTGGATCAGCCGTCCAGGTCGATGCAAGCGAGGCGAGCGCCGGCGGCACCGGTGCCGTGCTCGGTTCCCGTCACGTGGATGATCACCGACCGATTCGCCCGGTCCGACACCTCGAACTGACGAGTCGCCACGGCATGACCGCTCCCGTTTGCATTGATCGAGAAGTCGAGCCACACCTCGCTGTTCTTCAGCGGCCCGCTGGTTGCCCCGGTGTTGTAGTGAGGGCCCGACGCAGCACCGGTGGCGCCGCACGGGTTCTCGTGCACATGTGCCCCGAAGGTGGTGCCGGCTGGTGCGACAACCCCCTCGACGGCGAGGGTTATCTGGCTGTTCCCGCTACCGAGGCTGGCTGCCGTGACGGTGGCTTGTGCGTTTGACAGCGACCCGGGTACGTAGACGTAGTCGGGCCCATTGCCGATGGTCGTGGAGTTGCCGTTGCCCGCGATTGCGGGCCCCGCCGAGGCCAGCGTGATGCTGGCTATGACGAGGCCAGCAGCAACCGCTGCGGGAACAGATTTCCTGGTTGAACGAAACATCGTTGCTCCTCTATCGGACACGGGCGGACGCCCGCACCTTCTCGTCAATACAGACGATTTCGAGGGCACAGCGGGTGACAATCTGTCGGGCCTTTCAGGCGCCGTCGCTGATGAGCATCGCTATCTGCGCGTTCACGAAGCTGACGATCTCGGGATCGGTCATCTTCGCGCCCAGCTCGACAGCGTCGACGAACACCTCGGGACCGAGTTGGGCCTGCAGATGATCGATGCGACGAGTGAGCCGTTCGGCGTCGGCCGGCTCGAATGGCATCGCGTGCGAAGCGCCAACCGCTCCGAGCGCGCCGTGAAGCACGCTGGCCGTTTCCAGGGCTCCGGCGTCGATCAGAATTGCCAGGACGCGCCGCAGCGACAACCACTGATTGGCCCAATCGCCGCCTCGATACCAGAGGTCGATGACGTTGGCATATCCGTGCAATGCGCTGAGACGGTCGCCACGCTTGGCGTGGAGCCAGTGGACTTCCGTCAAGATGAAGGCCTCGATCCAGCGATTGCGCGCCGCTGCGGCGTGGTCACTGGCAGCTTCGAAGTGGGCAAGTGCTTCCGCCGGGTCGACGCTTTCGAGTGCGAGTCCGAGCGCGTAGCTCGCTTGAGCCTGCGCCGTCGGCGAACCGACCTCTCGGGCGACTTCTCGGGCCTCCCCGGCCAGGATCGCCCCTCGAATCCCGTCGCCAAGGCTGGTCGCAGCAACCGACATCATGTAGAGCGCGTGGGCAATCCGGCCCTTGTTCTCCGAACGGCGAGCCGATTCAAGCAGCCGGCTCATCCACTGCACCGCCTCATCGGTTCGCTCCATGTAAAACAGCGCGTTGCCGAGAACTCGCTCCGGTAGCCCGCTCAGCGAGATGTCCACCTTCGCGTCGGCGTCAACACCACGATGGGCCAACTCCACGGCCCCGGCCATATCGCCCCGAACAAACCGGCCGTATGCCGCAAGTCCGATCGTCGCGGAAAGATTCGGGTCGCCATGAACGTCAGGAAGCTTCAGCGATGCCTCGGCCCACTTCGTGATCTCATACTGCACGCGACGGGTGGCGAACTCCGCGAGGAGGGCGACGATGGCGAGTGCCCTCGCCGGGTCGTTTCGACCGACCGCCGTCAGATGGGCGACCCGAAAGTTGTCGAACTCTCGATCGAGATCATCGGACCAGGTCGATTCGTCGGGACCGTCGAGACCGGTCGCCCCCGCCTCGGCGAGGGCGATGAACCAGTTGAGATGGCGGTCCTCTGCGGCGGCGACGTGCGCATGCTCGCAGAGGAGCCTGTGCCCGAACTCTCGCAGCGGTTCGAGCACCCGGTAGCGCGGTCGCGTCGGGTCGATCAACACGATCATCGACTTGTCGGCGAGTCCCAGAAGGTGGCCGAGAATCGAGCCGCCGCCGGGTCCCAACGTGCAGACCGCCTCCGCTGCTGCCAGGTCGAACCCGCCGGCAAAGACCGAGAGTTGCTCAAAGGTGTCCTGTTCGCCTGAGGAGAGTAAGTCGTAGGACCATTCGACGAGGTTGTGCAGAGTTCGGTGGCGCTCGTCGCCACCTCGCAGTGTGTGCCCGTCCAACTCGATTCGTTGATTCAGCCGGACCGCAAGCGTGCCCAGTCCCATTGTCCGCAAACGGGCTGAGGCCAATTCAAGACCCAGTGGCAGCCCATCGAGCCGGCGACAGATATCGGCCACGACATGGACGTTCTCGTCGGTCAGGGTGAACCCCGGAGCGGCCGAAGCAGCGCGAGACGCGAACAGGCACACCGCTGGAGCCCGGTGCTTCTCCGCCGAAGTCGCATCCGGGCTCGGAACCTCCAACGGTGGGAGCAACCAGACGAACTCGCCCGCAAGGCACAGCGGTTCCCGGCTCGTTGCGAGGACGTGGAGGCCGGGACAGGCTGACCGAAGCCGATCGACGAGCGGTGCGACGACGTCGATGAGGTGTTCACAGTTGTCGAGAAGCAACAACATGCTCGTCGAACGGAGATGCTCCCGAACCGTCGACTCGATCGTCTCAAACTTGTACTGCTGGATGTCGAGTGCTCGGGCTATCGCTTGTGCGGTGCCATCCGGGTCTCGCTGCGATGCCAACTCGACGACGGCGACCCCGTCGTCGAATCGATCCGCGAGCAAGCCCGCGACACGCATGGCCAACCGCGTCTTCCCGACACCCCCGGGACCGACGACGGTGACGACGGGTTCCGTCACGATCGCAGCTGCCAGCGCATCGAAGTCGAGATCCCGCCCGATGAACGCCGTCGGCCCCATCCACTCCCGAGCACCCAAACGGTTCGATGACGTGGTCTCTCGTCCGCCGACATCGTCCAATCGAGGATCGTCAGCCAGGATTTGGGCCTCGATCGCCTGCAGCGCAGGCGAAGGCTCGAGCCCGGACTCCTCGCGAAGCATCGTTCGGAACTGGGTCCCGCGACGCATGGCGTCGGCCTGGCGGCCGGATCGGTAGAGGGCCACCATGAGCAACCGCCAATAGGACTCGCGCTCTGGATGTTGGGCGACGAGTGCCTCGAGCTCTGCGACCATCGCTGCCGGATCTTCTATCGCCAGCTTCGCCTCCGCCCATTGATCGGTCGCCACCAATCTGAGCTCGTCGAGACGAATTGCCTCACCCCTGACATCGGGAAGATCTGCGAATCGCCCAAACGCCGCCCCGCTCCAGAGGCCGAGTGCGCGATCGAGAAGCGCTGCCCGAGCGCGCCCGTTTCGGGTTGCGGATTCGTGGACCAACGCCTCGAACCGCACTGCGTCGATGACGCCGTCCTGGGGGCCGAGCTGGTAGCCGGCCGACTCGAACGTGATCACGAACCCAGGCCGGAGAGCAGCGCGTAGGCGTGATATCTGAGATTGGACGGTGGCCGTCGCCGCCGCCGGCGGATCGTCGTCCCACAGTGCGTCGATCAGCCGATCGATCGACACGGGGCGGCCGACATGCGCGGCCAGGACGGACAACAGCTGTTGCTGCTTCGGTCCGCCGAGGGCTCGGTCCGCCCCATCGACGCGTAACGCGAGACCCCCAAGTACCTGGAGTTCGATTGGGTTTCCCACGCGCACCAGCTTCCCGAAGTCGCTTGCAGTGAATCTGCAAGCGAACTGCACGCCGTCTGCAAACAGTACCCGCGAAGGTGAGCGAGTCGCAGAGCCACACCGGTTCTCCGAACTCGACCAAAGGACACGGCATGAGCTGGAACGTTTCGGGAAGTTACTTTGAGGCATGCAACTGCGAGGCCGTTTGTCCGTGTGTGGTGTTGAGCCCGCCGACGACAGGCGAGTGCACGGCCCTCGTCGGCTGGCACATCGAGGCCGGAGCGTTCGACGACCTGGCACTCGATGGCTTGAACGTGGCGCTTGCGGTGTACTCAGGGGGCCACATGGCCACCACCAAATGGCAAGCAGCGGTGTATCTCGACGATCGCGGGACCGAGGAACAAACCGCCGCGCTCGGCTCGATCTTTTCCGGGGCCTCAGGCGGTCATCCGGCCGTGCTTGCGGCGCACATCGGGGAGGTCCTGGGCGTCGCCATTGCGCCGATCGCCTTCGAGACCGACGGCACGTCTCGCGCCTTGCGCATCGGCGAAGTCGCAGACGTGAAGGTGACCGCCATGGCGACCGGACAGGGAGGCCAGCCCATCACGATCAAGAACCATCCGTTGGCCATTGCACCCGGCTACGAAGCCGTTGCGTCCCGCGCCGATCACCTGCGGTATACCGACCACGGCTATGCGTGGGAACTGACCGGTACCAACGGTCTCGTCTCGCCATTCTCGTACGAGGGCTGAGCGATGACCGCGCTGTTCGGCCCGCCAACGCCACAGAACCGCATCATCGTCGGGGTGAGCCTCGCTACCGTCACGATCGTCGCTTGGGCGTACCTGTTCTTCCTCGCAGCGCAGATGTCGACGATGGGGTCACCGTTCGCAATGCCGATGACCTCGGCATGGACCGGCACCGATCTCGCGCTGATGTGGACGATGTGGGCCATGATGATGGCGGCCATGATGATCCCGTCGGCGGTTCCGATGATCAGCGCCTACTCCACAACCGTCAATTCCCGAAGCGCCAAGCTGCACGGCTCCACGCCGATGTTCGTCATCGGGTACCTCGTTGCATGGAGCGGTTTCGCTGCGATTGCGACCGTCGCCCAATGGCTTTTGCACGACGCCACACTCGTCGACGCCATGGGTGCATCGAAGAACGGGATGGTCGGCGGGGTCATCTTGGTCGGTGCCGGCGCCTATCAATTCACCGGCCTGAAGAACGCGTGTCTGACCACCTGCAAGACGCCCCTCGGATTCCTACTCAACGAATGGCGCGAAGGACCCAGCGGCGCTGCCGTCATGGGACTGCGCCACGGTACCTATTGCATCGGTTGTTGTTGGGCCCTCATGGCGATGCTCTTCGTACTCGGCGTCATGAACCTCTGGTGGATCGCAGCCGTCGCGGCCATCGTGCTCCTCGAGAAACTCGTAACCAGCGCAACGCTCAGCCGCGTGCTCGGATTCGTCCTCGCGGCCTGGGGAACAGCACTCATCGTCGGCATCGGATCATGAACCGATCCGTCGTGCTCAGGCGCTTGTCGAAGCTGCGATGACGCGTTCGATCCACCAGGCGGGAGCGTTGTCGTAGATGTTTCCGAGGTGGGAGTAGTCGTGCCAGCGGCAGATCTTGCCGTCGCGCAACTCGGTGACCGACGCGAACGCGTGGTCGATGACCTCGCCGGTATGGAACGTCCAGCGTTCGGTGTGCTCGGTCATCACCAGGTCCCCCTCGGCGATCATGTTGATGCCCGGCACGTGTTCGTATGCCTCGAGCGGTTCGAGGCCGATTTTGAGACGCGCGACGACGCCTTCGGGCCCCGTGGCACCCTTGGCGTCGATACCCACGTCGGTGTAGTGCGCGTCGTCGGTCAGGAACCCCTTCAAACCCTCCCAGTCGCGGGCCGACAGTGTGTCCCAGTACTGCTGCACGATCGCCTTGTTGTTCTCTTCAAGGTCACCCATGTCACGTTCCTTCTTCCTGGCCAATGGTCGTCGACGAGCAACCATAGGCCCCGACGATTGGACAAGCACAAGGACGCAGGGGTCAGCTGCACGGATGCATGACCTTGTGATCCGCGGTGGGTGGCAACATCGGGCCCGGCCGAGAGGAGATCGACGCCGATGGCTCGGCCACTGGGTGCAAGAACGCGCCGAGGAGTTCAACGACCACCCGATCCGCTGGCTCATCGCCAGATTTGTGAGCGATTCGCGGGTCTGAGGCCCGCGAATCCCTCACAAATCTTG
>CBESNZ010000088.1:0-10450 GCA_965531045.1 uncultured Acidimicrobiales bacterium | reverse complement strand
CCCATGGACGTGAATTCTCTCTTGATGACCGATCGAGTCGCCGTGGTGACCGGGGCTGCGCAAGGCATAGGTCAGGCCGCCGCGCTGGCACTCGCCGACCTCGGTGCCGACGTCGCGGTGTGCGACTTGCTTCCGCTCGACGACACCGTCGCCGCGATCGAAGCGAAGGGCCGTCGAGTGGTCGCCGAGGTGATGGATGTGCGGGAGGACGCATTGGTCGAATCGTTCATGGAACGAACCAAGACCGAGCTCGGTCCCATCGACGTGCTCATCAACAACGCCGGTGGCGGCTTTTGGGCGGCCTTCGAGGGTGTGTCGCTCAAGGGCGAGAGCATGTTGATCCGCGAGAACTTCGGCACCGTTGCCAACTGCGTTCGTCACGGCGTGCCCCGCATGAACGACGGTGGGTCGATCGTCAACGTCACCTCGGTCGAGGCGTATCACTCGGCCCCGGGATTCGGCGTGTACGCCGCCATGAAGGCGGCGGTGCAGCAGTTCACCCAGACACTTTCGGTCGAGCTCGGCCCCCGTGGCATCCGCATCAACTGCGTCGCGCCGGACATGATCCCGACCCCCGGCGATAAGGGTTTGGCCGCCGACTCCGGAGCGATGATGACCGACACGTATCCCACCTCGCTGCAACGCATGGGCTCGGTCGAGGAGTGCGCAGCAGTCATCTGTTTTCTGGCGTCGGACCTGGCGAGCTTCGTCACCGGATCGTCGATTCCCGTCGATGGCGGAACCGTTGCGGCGGGGACGTGGAAGATCCGTCACGACGGCAGTTGGGTGATGTGAGCACCACACCGCCACCGCTTTGGCCTGCGCCGCAGTTGGCCGAATGGTCCGACGGATTTGTCGACCACGGAACGACGGTTGTCGAAACGCACGGCGCGTCGCTGCCTCCTGAAGGCTACGAACTCGTGGTCGGCGAGGACATTTCGTTGGCCTACGCCGACGACAACGGACTGCGCTACGGCCGTCAGACACTCGCGCAGATGACCGGGGTCGAGGGGGTGCGTCGCGGCCGCATCGCCGACCATCCCGACATCGCCGTGCGGGGCCACATGCTCGACATCAGCCGCGACCGGGTGCCGACCCGCGAAACGCTCTCCCTGCTCGTCGAGCGACTTCGTAAGTGTCGGTACAACCATCTGCAGCTCTACACCGAACACGCCTTTGCCTACGCCGACCACCAGGTGGTGTGGACCGATGCCTCGCCGCTGACGCCGGGCGACGTCCTTTGGCTCGACCAGCTCTGCGCCGACAATGGCATCGAGCTCGTGGCGAACCAGAACACCTTCGGGCACATGGAACGGTGGCTGGCGCATGACGACTATCGCGCTCGGGCGGAATCTCCCGATGGTTTCGATTTTCTCGGCGTCCATCGAGGTCCCGCAGCGCTTGCTCCGACGCAAGCCAACGCCGATTTTGCGCTGGGCCTCGTGCGGGAGTTGCTGCCCAACTTCAGCAGCAACCGGATCAACATCGGGTGTGACGAGATCTTCGAGCTCGGCCAAGGAGCGTCGTCCGCCGACGTGGCCGCCCGGGGGAAGCCGGCGGTATTCGTGGAACACCTCCGCCGGATCGCCGAACCGTTGCTCGCCGATGGCTACCGCGTGCAGTTCTGGGCCGACATGGTCCAAGCCGAGCCCGCGGCGGCCCGGTCACTGGCCGATGCGGGCGCCGTCGCCGCGATTTGGGGTTACCAGGCACCGCTCGACATCGACCCCGCGACCATCGACTACGACGCGATGCCGGCGTCGATGCGAGAGATCGCGCGCGACTACCTCGAAGTCGCCGCCGCCGGCTTCGGTCCGCGTGCCGAAGCCTTTGCCGTAAGCGGGTTCTCGACCTGGCTGGTGCCGGGGACCAGCGGGTGGAACACGTTCGGTGGAAACCATCGAAACGCCAGCGGCAATATCGCCGATGCGGTCGAGGTTGCGTTGCGCCATGGTGTCGAGGGCGTGTTGATTACCGAGTGGGGCGACGGGGGGCATCAGCAACCGCCGTTCGCCACGATGCCTGCGATGGCGTACGGCGGGGCGGCGATGTGGTGTTTCGACCAGAACGGGGCGTGCACCGACGACGAACTCATCGCTTCGGTGAGCCGCATCCTGTTCGCCGACGCGTCGGAATCGGTCGCTCGAGCGCAGGTGCTGTTGGGTACCGTCGGCGACACGCTCCGCGCCGGGTCGACCAATGGGTGGCCGTACTTCTATCACTGGGTCGGCGACCTCGATCCGGGCGGCGGCGGCGATCTCGGTACCGAAGCACTGCATGCGGCATTGGCGCAGGTGGACGAAGCGGTGCTGCTTCTGGAATCTGCCGCCTCCGTCGCCGTCGACGGCACCGACCTCGTCGCCGACACTGTGTGGTCGGCACAATTGATCGGGCACGGGTTGCGCCGCATGGGGGCCGCGCAGGGTCTGCTCGACCTGACCGCCGAGGACCTGGTTGCCGAATATGCGTTCATCACCGACGCATTCGAGGGGCACTGGTTGCGCCGCAGCCGCCCGGGTGGCATGGACGACAGTCGCGCCAAACTGCGGCCGCCGGACTGATCAGCTGCGGTAGCGGAGGCGGTAGGCCTCGTTCGCGACATCGTCGTAGTCGAAGTAGATGTCTTGGAGATGCCGCGCGCCGGTGCCGGGATTGAACGCCGTGCGCCCGTGCAGCACGCGGTGACCGTGCACCATCAGCAGATCACCGGAGTTCAGGCGGAATCGAAGCTGGTTGGCAGGATCCATGATCAACGAAGACAGTCGGTGATAGGCCGCATACCACTCCGCTGCTTTCGGGAGCGTTGGGTCGAGTGCCTGGAGTAACTGGTTGGAGTACCGAAGCCCGATCACGCGTCCGACCTCGTTGCGTCGAATGAGCGAGGCTCTCGCCCAGGTTTCGACGGTGGCGCTGAACTGGCGGAACGACACCGGCACGGTCGCCAGCACATCGAGCTGTTGCTCGGTCAGCTGGTCGGCGATTGCGAAGGCGTCGACGAGAATGGTGTTGCCACCGTCGGCCTCGTTCACCAACATGTGCAAGATCTGACCGGACGGTCGGCTTCGTTTGCTCGCCATGTCGTTGTGCGGGGGCAATGCCTCTGCGGTGTGCGCGATGTTGTACCCGGCCGGGTCGACCGCAACATCGTGAATGCGGGCGAAAGGCACCTCCCACGGCGGTGCCCAGCGAGAGATGAACGGCTCGACCGAACCCGGTTCGGTCGGCGTGCCGGTGACAACCGCGACGCCGAGTGTTGTATAGGCATCGAGAAACTCGAGCTCGGTCGCGCGGTCATGCATCACCGCCTGATAGTCGAACCTCGGCTCGACGAAGTCCGGTTGCCAGCTGACGGATTCGGGAATGCTGCGCGTGGCCTGGCATCGCATCTCGGCCCACCAGAGCGCTGAGTAGGTCGACGTGTGGTCGCCCCAATCGACATGAACCACTCCGGCCGGCCCATTGCATACGGCGACCGGTGCCATGTTGGCCGGGTAGTCGGCCACATTGAAGCGGTGCTCGGTGGTGGTGGTCACCCGACAATCATCGCAGGGGCAGTTGTCGCGCAGCCACAGTGCCGGGACGTCGACGGGTTCGCAGCCGAGCTCGAGCGTCACAAGGGAGAGAGCCACATCGGTCACATGATGCTCCGGGTATCCGGGGGCGACGCATCGCCATGTTGCTGGTACACCACAACGGTAAACCCGATTCCCTTCGGCGTCGACGATGATCGGCGCCAGTCCCCGGATCGGCCGGACACCACGCCGTAGGCTGGGGGGATGGCTCACCAGATCCTCGTGCTCAACGGACCGAACCTGAACCTGCTCGGCACTCGGGAACCAGAGGTGTACGGCAGCGACACCCTCGCCGACATCCTTGCCGACCTGCGGGTAACAGCTACGTCGCTCGGCGCCGAGTTGCGCGACTATCAGTCCAACACGGAAGGCGCTTTGGTCGACGCGCTGCACGACGCTCGGACCTGGGCCGACGGTGTCGTCTTCAACCCCGGCGCCTACACCCACACGAGTATCGCGCTGCGCGACGCGATCTCGTCGATCGAGTTGCCCGTCGTCGAGACGCACCTCTCCAACGTGCACGCCCGCGAAGAGTTCCGGCACACGTCACTGCTCAGCGCGGTGTGTCTCGGCGTCGTCGGCGGCTTCGGTCGCGATAGCTACGCCCTCGCGCTGCGAGCTCTCGTGGCTGTCCTCGAGCGCGACTAGCTATGGTTTCCCCCATGCAACGACCGCGCAAGCTCAGGGGTACGTCGGGTCCGACGGCCGAGACGATCAATGGCCGGGTCGAGGGAAAGTACCGAGCCAAGAAGGCCATCTCCTTTTTTGCCGGCATTCCCTACGCGGCAGCTCCGGTCGGTTCCCTTCGGTGGCGGCCGCCGCAGCGAGCCGAGGCGTGGACCGGCACCAGGCGGTGTGTGAAGCCTGGAGCGATGGCCTACCAGCGCGCCGCCGGGTTCGAGGTTTTCCTCGACAAGATCACCGCTGGCCTCGGCGTTTCAACGACGCGCCAGAAGACGCTGAAGACGGCCCTGAAAGTAATGCCGAGCACCCAGAGCGAGAACTGCCTGAGCCTCAATGTTCGGGTTCCCACCGATGGGGAGAACCTTCCGGTGATGGTGTGGATCCACGGCGGTGACCACACCGATGGCTCCGGCAGCGATCCGTTCTACCAAAGCGATGCTTTGCCGGAGCGAGGTTGTGTGCTGGTCACGTGCAACTACCGCCTCGGCATGTTCGGCTTCCTGGCGCACCCCGAGCTGAGCGCGGAATCCCCCGATGGCGTGTCCGGAAACTACGGGCTTCTCGACCAAATCGCCGTGCTCGAATGGGTACGCGACAACATTTCGGCCTTCGGTGGAGATCCGGCGAATGTCACGATCTTCGGCGAGTCGGCCGGTGGCGAGGCCGTGCTCAACCTGCTGACCGTACCCGCCGCGCGCGGACTGTTTCACAAGGCGATCGCGCAGAGCCCCAGCGACTCCGGGCGCTGGCTGCGCCTTGATGAGCCGTCGGTGGCGTTGCGGCCTGCGGTCGATGCCGGTGCTGACTTTGCCGCGGCGGTCGTCGGCAGAGCTCCCGGACAGCTTGCCCGGCTGCGGGCGATGGACCCCGATGAGCTCAGCGAGCACTACCGCGCACACGAGGATCTTGGCCGGCACTTCTATCCTTGTGTCGACGGGAAGGTTTTGCCCGAGGCACCTATGGCGGCATTCACCCACGATGCGGTTGCGCCGGTGCCGCTGATGATCGGGTATAACGCCGACGAGGGCTCGTTGTTCTACGACATGATGCACCCTGCAGGGGCCGAGTTCGGTCTGGCCGAGCCGGCGAGCTTGTCGGCCGCCGACATCCGTTCGGTCTTCGAACGTTCATACGGCGACCCCTCCGCCGTCGACGAACTCTTCGCGGCGTACCCCGGACTCGACCGGGCCGAGCCTGCGGCCCTACAGGCCCACGGACGCGACCACATGTTCGGCGTACACGTCGATCATGCGTGTCGTCGGCATGCGGCCGCTGGCCACCCCACGTACCGCTACTACTTCCAGGCACTGCCCGCTTCTCCGAACCAAACCATCGGTGCGTTCCACGCCGCAGAGATCTTCAACGTGTTCGACACGTCCTTCCCGCTGGTGCCGACGGGGCGCGGCAATCACCTGCTCACCCGGAACATGGGCGATCGGTGGTTTGCCTTCGCCGCCACCGGCGTTCCCGATTCGCCTGGTAGGGAGGCGTGGCCTGCCTATACCGAGGAAGCCGCGCGCCACATGGTCTTCGACCGTCCCCAGTCCCACGTTGCTGATGTTCCCCCGAGCCGTGGTCTCGAGGTACTGCGGGCCCGGACCGAGCGGCTCAGCGACGCAAGCGCAGTCGACCTCGACCTATCCGAGAAAGCGACGGCCTCACAGCCGCAATAACCAACCACGTCATGGCGCCAGTCGGGGCTGCTTCGTAGGGTTGGTGTATGGACACCATCGAAGAAGCCCGTAAGGTCGCCGAGCGGTATTGCGCCGCGTGGGCGGCAGACGATCTCACCGGGAAGGATGCGGCGATTGCGGCGCTTCTGGCCGTTGGTGCCAAGGCTCCGAGGAAGCTGATCGGAGTCGACGACATCCTCGCCGGCCCCGGTTCCGCAGTGGTAGTCACTCGCGAGCATCTCCACGTTGACAATGATGAGGTAGAGATCACTCGCGTGCTCCGTTTCCGAATCGCCGATGATCGGTTTCAAGAGTGTTGGCTGTACGAGCACGACCAGGCGTTGATCGACCGCGCCTGGTCATGAACCGATTCAGGACATCAGCCAGCGAGGCCGGTCATCAAGTCGTTGACGACAGCCATGTCGAAGTAGTCGCGCCAAAGGCTGATCTTGCCGTCGTCGGTCACCTCGAATACCCCGGCGACGAGGAGGTCATAGGTGGTGCCGCCGATGACGAAGCGGTCGGTGCGCTCGTTCATGACGATGTTCCCGGTGGCAGCCTCGCGGTGGATGATGAAGTCGACGGAGTCCACGCCGCCGTTCATGCCACCGAGAAAAGCTTTGATGCCGTCGGGGCCGTGGTTCTTTCCCAGCGGCACGTTGTCATACTCGACATCGGCGGTGACGAGTTCGCAAGCACTGTCGATGTCGAGCGCCACAACGCGACGGATGAATTCGTTGACGGTTTCCAGAGGGCTCATGAGCGCAACGTAGCCGCCAGTCTGGTCAGCGCGCCTGTCGTCATGGCAGGGTGATCAAATGGAAGCAGCTGACGGCACAGCACGGACGGGTCCGGACACCGATGGCGACTTCCCGCTGCGTCGGTGGTTGGGTATGGACCTCGTAACCCCGGAGGCGGGGACCACGGTGGCGTCGCTGGTCGTCACCCCCGACCACCTCAACCCGAACGGCGTCGTGCACGGCGCGGTGCCGTTCGCCATGATCGACACGGGTATGGGCGGTGCGACGATGAGCGTCGCCGAGCCCGGTCAGTATTGCGCCTCGGTCGATGTCAACCTTCGGTACATCCGGGGCGCCAGCTCCGGCCGTCTGATCGCCACCACCACGGTGGTCAAGAAGGGCAGAACGGTGGTGCATCTCGAATCGCGCGTGGTCGATGGCGACGATCGGCTCATCGCGACCGCTGTGGGCACGTTCGCAATCTTCACGACCTAGGGCCTACCGCGGTGCGAGGTCCGGATGCAGGCGGGATTGCTCGAAGGCCACCATGTCCGGGGGAATCGACATGGGCCGCCGCTCGTCGATGTTGAACATCAGGTTGACCAGCTCGAACGCCACGAGGAGTTCTTCTCGATCGACGTCGTAGCACCACATCGCCATCTTGGTCGTCTTGTCGGCGATGGAGGTGGTGGCGGCAAAGCTCTGAATTTGGGTGCCGCGCTCGGGCAACCGAGCGATCGAAATCCGGGTCTCCATCGTGGCCCAGGCGATGTTCTCGCCGTTCGGCCCAACGTGGTTGAACACCTGCTCGGTGCCGTCGAGCGTCTCGCCGCCCCAGATGAGATACACGATCATGTGCGGCACCACGGTGTTTGACTCTTCGCATTCGAGATCGCCGACCTCACGAATACGACGCATGGCCAGGCCGAGTTCTCGGGCGGCGTCGAGCGACGGTGCGCTTCCGATCGGATCAGCGGTCAGGTCAATACTGCGAGTGGCGCCCCGGGCGGGTACTTCGATGGTGACCGCCGATGCGGGGACCGGCGCGTCGATGGCGGGCTGGTGGACGAACGTTGCGGCCAATTCGTCGGTGTCGGCATTGGCGAGTTCGTGGTAGATCCGGATCGATCCGTCCCCGTGGGAGAGCAAACCCGAGCGCACCTCGAGCCGACTGCCGAGCAGCTGCTCGCGGTGATGGCGGGTGTAGGTGTCGGCGATGACCAGGTTGGCGGGGCGACGGATGCCGAGCGAATCGAGCAGAGCTCGGGTTCCGCGCTCGGCGTTGCTGGCGTAGAACCGCACGTTCATGTGACCGAGATGGTCGATCTGGTCTTCGGTGACGGTGCTGGTGTGGGTGACGGTCAGTTCGCTCATCTCAGGCGATGAGGGTACCGCCCCGGGTTCGCGTAGCCCTGCACGTGATCGTTTTCGACGGCCGCCGGGTCGCGCTCGGCCGGGTCGCCGAACCCGCCGCCGCCGGGAAGCTCCATCACCAGTCGTCGGTCGGCCGGAATGATCTGCTTTCCCTTGGTGGCGAACGGCGTTCCGTCGTCGAGATACACCCGGCCGGGGGCGCCGTCCTCGCCGCCGCTGCGACCCCGAGCCGGGTTGTCGACCCGATCGAACATCGCTGCGAACTCGAAAAGATACCCGTCGCTCGGACCGATTTCGATGATCTGCCCGAGCCCGCCGCGCTGGCGTCCTGCACCGCCGCTGTCCTCCCGAATCTCCTTGCGCCAAATCACTATGGGGCCGATCTGTTCGGTGGCTTCCACGCTCATCGTCATGACCCCGGACGGAAAGGCCGTCGCGGTGAGTCCGTCGAGCGTCGGCCGTGCCCCGGTACCGCCGCTGTTGAACATCAACAGCTCGACCGGGGGAAGCAGCGGGTCGGGTTCGGCGGCGCGTGCGCTGGCCTGGAAGTTCCACAACGCGCCCGCTCCCTCGGCCGGGATGATGGTGGGCAACACCTCGGCGATGGCGCCGAGGCAGAGGTCGGTGACGAAGTGGCCGATGACGTGACGAACCGACACCGGGTTGGGGTGCTGGGCGTTCAGGATGACACCCGGTGGGGCGCTGACCGTGAACGGCAGGAGCGACGCGGCGTTGTTCGGGAGCTCGGGGGCGAGCGCCACCAACATGCCGTAGGTGAAGTACGCCTGGGCGTAGGTGATCGGCACGTTGATACCGAACTCGCTCAGCGGTGACGTGCCGGTGAAGTCGGCGTGCATGCCGTCATCGGTGACCGTGAGCTCGACGGCCAAGGTGATCGACTCGTTGTAGCCGTCGACCCGCATCTCGTTGCGGTACGTGCCGGTCGGTACGGCTTGGAGGGCAGCCATCGTGGCGCGGTGGGTGCGATCGAACACGAACTGGGCGAGCTCGTCGAGGTCGGTCATGTCGAACTCGGCCAGGGTGTCGAGCAGACGGCGGCGGCCGGTCTCGTTCGATGCGGCGAGACCGTGGATGTCGCCGAGGACCTGATCGGACTCGCGCACGTTGTGGCGAATGATGTTGATGAGGTCGGTGTTGAGCGTGCCCCGTTCGGCCCACTTCATGATGGGGATGCGAATGCCTTCCTCATAGATCTCGCGTCCGTCAGGCCCGTACCCCCTTCCGCCGACGTCGACGACGTGGGCCGTCGACGCAAAGAAGCCGATGAGGTCGTCGTCGCCGACCCCGTTGCCGAAGAATATGGGCGTGGTGACGGTGATGTCGTGGAGGTGGCCGGTGCCCTTCCACGGGTCGTTGGTGAGATAGATGTCGCCCGGGTAGATCCGCTCGGGGCCGATGTCGTTGATGAAGTGCGCCACCGCGGCCGCCATCGTGTTGACGTGGCCGGGGGTGCCGGTGACCGCTTGGGCGATCATGCGACCTTGCCGGTCGAACACTCCAGCCGACAGGTCGCCCGCTTCGCGAACCGACGTGCTGAATGCGGTTCGAACCAGCGTGACCGCCTGCTCTTCGAGCACGGAGATCAGGCGGTTCCACATGATCTGGAACGAAACGTCGCGGGCGGTCACGGGGCGCGTCTCGTGATGCGAAGCGATCGGTCGGGCTGCATCACCGCTTGGTGATGGGAGGCCAGCACGGTGGTGGTTTGTGCTTCGAAGATGATCGCGGGTCCGGGTATGACCTGGCCGGGTTGCAGCCGGTCGCGTGCGAAGAGCGCGGTGTCGACCGTGGTTCCGGCGACCGGGTCGTAGACCGCCCGTCGCTGGTCGGTTTGTGCCGCCACGCCGTTGGTCAACGTGTTTTGCGTCGCCGGCGGTTGTGTCGTGGACGAAACCCGGACCGACCAGCTGACCATCTCGATGGGAAGTCCATCGATTGCCCGGCCAAAGAACTCTTCGTACGCCTTCGTGAACGCTGCTCCGAGCGCATCTGCGGCGAACTGGTCGAAGTTGCCGCCGCCGAGCCGCACCGGGATCTCCCAGCCCTGCCCCTTGTACCGCATCGATACTTGGCGTTCGACAACCAGCGCGGCGTCGGTGCCCTGCCGCACAAACGACTCGGCCTCCTCCGCCAGTTCGCCGAGCACCGCGTTGACCGACGCGAAGTCGAAGTCGTCGGTGCGGCCGTAGTAGCTGCGAACGGCTTCGTACGAGAAGGGTGCTCGGAGGAAGCCGATGGCAGAGCCGACTCCCGCATCGGGCGGGATGAAAAGTTCGTCCAGCCCGAGTTTGTCCATCAGACGGCACGCGTGGAGCGGCGCGCCGCCGCCAAAAGCGATCATGGTGAACCCGCTTAGGTCCTTGCCGTTCTCCACGGCGTGCACTCG
>CBESNZ010000087.1:0-10489 GCA_965531045.1 uncultured Acidimicrobiales bacterium | reverse complement strand
CGGTGGCTCGAGGATCATGTCGCCACCCTCTCCCCGGCCGGACGCGCCGGCCTGCACAACTACAACTCCCAAGACCACGCCATGACGACCGCGACGATGGCGGTTTCGAACGCCGTCGCAGGCACCGCGCATGACCCCTGGGCGGTCAACACCGATGCGGAGTACGCCGAAACGGGACCGACCGTCAACCGGTTGGTCGCCCGCCGCATCGACCGTTGAGGGGTTACTCGGCGTCGGGGAACTCGAAATCGGGCAGCGACCCGAAGGCGGTCTTGAGGGCGTCGCCCCACCCGCTGGAAACCGATTGGAAGTAGGGGTCGTCCTCTTCGATGCGCAGCGGTGCGGTGAGCTCGAACGAGTCGGTCCTGTACACGCTGATATCGGCGGGGAAGCCGACCGACAGGTTGGCGCGCATGGTGGAGTCGAGCGACACCAGGAGCAGTTTCACTGCCGCTTCGAAGCTCATCGCCGGATCGAACGCACGGAGAAGGATCGGCCGTCCGTATTTTGTTTCGCCGATCTGAAAGAACGGCGTATCGTCGCCCGCCTCGATGAAGTTGCCCTCCGGGTAGATGAGGAACAGTCGCGGCGCCATCCCGGCGATCTGGCCACCGAGGATGAGCGTGCTGTTGAACGTCGAGTCGGCGCGCTGGCCGCTTTGCGCATTTGCCGCGATGACCTCGCGCAACGTGTCGCCGATCAATCGGGCGACCTGGAACATCGTCGGCGCCGCCATGATCGAAGGGTCGCGATCCTTCGGTGCTTTCGAACGTTCATCGAGCAGGCTGACCACCGCCTGCGTGGTGGCAAGGTTGCCCGAGGAGGCGAGCGTGATCACGCGATCGCCGGGTTCAGCCCAGTGCGTCATCTTTCGAAACACCGAGATGTTGTCGACGCCGGAGTTGGTTCGGGTGTCGGACAGGAAGACCAGACCGTCGTCGAGTCGTAGGCCAACGCAATAGGTCATGGAAGCGGTTTCCTGGAGCTGGGGTCATTGCTGCACCGACACGCTGACATCGAGCTGTTCGGTCGACGAGCCGAATCGAATACCCGAGATCGGCGCGGCGTCACGATAGTCGAGTCCGGTTGCCAATCGGACGTAGCGGTCATCGGGGCTGATGCCATTCGACACGTCGAAGCCGACCCAGCCGAGATCATCGACCCACACCTCGGCCCACGCGTGGCTTGCCTCTTGGTTGATCTGGCCATCCATCGACAAGTAGCCGCTGACATACCGGGCGGGGTGGCCAAGCACCCGAGCCGCGCTCAGAAACACGTTGGCGTGGTCCTGGCACACACCGGCGCCGCCTTGCAGAGCGTCCTCGGCGGTGCTGTGGATAGTGGTGCGGCCTGATTCGTACTGGACGGTTTGGGCGATGCGCCCCGAGAGTTCGTGCAGAAGCTCGACGTCTCGATCTCCGGACCGGTCGAGGTCGTCGACCAGGCGGTGCACGTGCGGACCAGCGGTGGTGACTTCGGTGGACCGGCGGAACAGCCACCGTGGCGGTTCGCCCGCAACGGCGGGAAGAATGCCATGGGTGTCGGTGGTCTCGACGGTGCCCGTGGACGTGACGCGGAGTTCCTCTGCGCCTTCGGTGAAGCTCACCAACTCGACGCGATTGAGGTGGTGATCCGTGAAGATGACCTCGGTACGGCCCCCTTCGACCGTCGTCGTCCACGACTGCACCGTCTGACCCGGCCGGGTCACGGGGGTCAGCCGCAGCTGTTGGAGGCCGTACTGCAACGGTTCGGAGTAGCGGTAGTTCGAGACGTGGGTGATGTCGAGAAGCATGGTGAGCGGACCGTCCGATCAGGCGGTGAATCGATAGTCGGCTTCGAGTTGCTGAGCCAGCGTGTTCGTGGCCGCGATGCAGCTGCGGAGGTACTCGTGGAGACCCCGTTCGAAGACGGCATCGATATCGCCGGTGGTGGTGTCGGACCGGAGGTCGGCGGCGAGTTGGTGGGAGGGCGGCGTGTGTTCGTAGCGGGCGGCCAGGTACCCACAGCTCTTCACGATCTTCGCGTAGCAAAACGACAGCGATCGCGGCATACGCCGATCGAGAATGAGGAAGTCGGCGATCTCACGTGGCTTTGTGTCGCCCGGATAGGTCCAATGAAAGGAGCGGTGAGCCGATACCGAGCGCAGAATGGTTTCCCATTGCACGTTGTCGAGACGCGATCCGACCGGCATTGCCGCCGGCAGCAGGACGTAGTACTTCACATCCAGTATCCGTGCGGTGTTGCTGGCCCGTTCGATCATCATGCCGATGTTCGCAAAGTCGTATCGGTCACTACGCATTGTCGTGCCGTGCATGGCGCCGCGAACGAGCGAGTTCTGCCATCGGATCAGGGCGAGGACCTGGGGCAACTCGCCCGGACCAATGGGTTTCGCGAGTGCCGCGGACACGTTCATCCAGCACTCATTGGTGGCCTCCCACACTTCGCGGGTGAGTGCGTTGCGGACGTTTCGTGCGTTCGTGCGAGCGGCCTCGACGCTGGCCATGACGCTCAGCGGATTCGAACGGTCGCGCAGCATGAAGTCGATCGCTGCCGCGCTGGTGAGGTCGTCGTGACGTTGGTCGAAGGCCTCTTGTGAGCCGGTGGTGCTGAGTATCGACGTCCACTCGTCATCGGGGTCCGATGGTCGGGTGAGGGCAATGCGATGGCCGGCCTCGACGAGACGCGCAGTGTTCTCGCTTCGTTCGAGGTACCGGAACATCCAAAAGAGTCCGCTGGCGGTTGATCCGAGCACGGTGTTATCCCTTCAGCACCCAGGTGTCTTTGGTGCCTCCGCCTTGGCTCGAGTTGACGACCAACGAGCCTTCTTCCATGGCGACGCGAGTGAGGCCCCCGGGAGTGATGTGAATGCGCTCGGGTGACATCAACGCGAACGGTCGCAGATCGACGTGACGGGGTGCGAGGCCGGCCTCGGTGAGGATGGGAACCGATGAAAGCGCCAACGTGGGTTGGGCGATGTAGTTCGATGGATTCGCCTTGAGCTTGCGCTCGAATTCGTCGCACTCGTTCTTCGACGCCGCCGGCCCGATCAACATGCCGTAGCCACCAGATCCATGGACTTCCTTGACGACGAGCTCGGACAGGTGATCGAGCACGTAGGCCAGCGAATCGGGTTCGGAACATCTCCACGTCGGAACGTTTTTGAGGATGGCGCGTTCTCCGCAATAGAACTCGATGATCTCGGGCATGTAGGAGTACACCGCTTTGTCGTCGGCGATGCCGGTGCCGGGGGCGTTTGCGAGCGTCAGTCCGCCCGACCGGTACACGTCGACGATGCCAGGTACCCCGAGGACGGACTCGGGCCGAAAGTTCAATGGGTCGAGGTAGTCGTCATCGACGCGCCGATACAACACGTCGATCGGCTGGTAGCCCTGGGTGGTCCGCATCGCCAAGCGTCCGTCGTGGACCTGGAGATCGCTGCCCTTGACGAGCTCGGCACCCATCTGATCGGCGAGAAACGCGTGCTCGAAGTAGGCGGAATTGGCAACCCCGGGCGTCAGCACCGCGATGACCGGATCGCCAACGCACGCCGGCGGTGCACACGCCGCGAGCGACCGGCGCAGCTGTTTGGGATAGTCGCTGACGACCTCGACCGAGACGTCGGCAAAGAGCTCGGGAAACATGTGGAGCATCGTCTCGCGGTTCTCGAGCATGTACGAGACCCCCGACGGCGTTCGAGCGTTGTCCTCGAGCACGTAGAATTCGTCCTCACCGGTTCGCACGAGGTCGACACCCACGATGTGGCAGTACACGCCTCCCGGCGGTGAGGCATTGATCATCTGGGGCAGGAATGCAGCGTTGTCGGAGATGAGCTCCAACGGAATTCGTCCGGCGCGAAGGATCTCTTGGCGATGATAGATGTCGTCGACGAACGCGTTGATCGCGCGCACTCGCTGTTCGATGCCGCGCTCGACGAGGCGCCATTCCTGGTTGGAGATGATGCGGGGGATGATGTCGAACGGGATCAGCCGCTCGTCGGCTTCGTCGCTGCCGTACACGTTGAAGGTGATGCCGGTTCGCCGGAACAACGCCTCGGCCTCGACCGCCTTGGAGCGCAGCCGGTCGGTGTCGGCCGCGTCGAACCAGCGCCGATACGTTGCATACGGCGGGCGAGTGGTATTGGCATCGACGATCATCTCGTCGAACGCGGGCTGTAGTTCGTTCACGAGCAGCTAGGCCGAGACGGCGGCGGACGTCTTCTGCTCGCGTTTGGCGACCTTGGCTTCGAACTTCTCCGCCTCTTCGATGAGTTGGCCCGGCAAGGCCATCAGCTGATCTTGGGCTTGGCTCGCATCGGCGCTGAGGTCGGTGAGTTCACCGATGTTCCAGTCGCGCAGTAGTGGTGACACGACGTTGTCGGCGTGGATTCGAAGGTTGTAGATGCCGAGCTTGGCCATGCCGATGCTGCGTCGGACGAACTTCGGAATCGTGGTGCCGGGCATTTCGAAGTTGTTCATCGTGTTCCACATCGAAGTGAGCACCAGAGACGGATTGCGTTTGAGCATCTCGGCGACGACGCTCTTGTAGAAGATGAAGTGGTGGTTCTCGTCGGCCGCAATCTTCTTCATCAGCTCGAAGGCGATTTCGTCGTCGGCATACCGGCCGGCGTTGCGATGACTGATGCGGGTGGCCAACTCCTGGGCGGAGGTGTAGACGAACAGGTCGACTGGGTCGCTGAGGCTGGTTTGCCAGCCGCGCTCGACGACGATCATCCGTTCGTCCTCGAGCATGCGCGGGTCGCAGTTACGGGAGACCAGCAGATAGCTGCGCATGGCCAACGCGTGTTGCCCTTCCTCGGCTGTCCACAGGTGACTCCATTCGTGCATCGGAGAATCGGTGGGGTAACACGCGGCGAGACGGGCGAAATAGTAAGGCAGGTTGTCTTCGGTCAAGAGGTTGACATGCAGCGCAGTTCGCACCTCGGGCGAAAGCGTGCACTGCGACTCGTCCCACGGTTCGTCGACGTAGTTACGGCCGATCTCCCAGGGGATGAAATCGTGGTGGTACCAGTGCTCGCGGCGGGTGCGGTGGGCGTCCATGAGGCCCTGAATTTCGGGCTCGACGGAGCGGAAGAGTTCGAGTGACGCTGACACGTGGTCATTCTGCCAGCAATCTTTGCCGTTTGCCGAACGATCACGTGGTTACCTTTCGGTAGAAGTGGAGAAGTACGTTCGGGGCTATGACGACGCCCTCGCCTCGCAGCGATACATGACCCCGACAACCGCCTCCGGGCTCGCCGACGCGTTGGTGGCGTTGGCCGTCGAACAGCTCGAGCGGGCGCAGCAGTCGTTCGCTCCGGGCTTTGCGCTGCCCCGGATATTTGGCGGGCACGTCGTCGGTCCCGATGCGAGGGCCGACCTTGCGTTCACCATGGGACTGCTGTTCGAAGCCGGTGTGACCGAGGTGGACGGCGTCGCCATCGAACCGGTGATCGTCGACATCCTCACGTCACTCGATGGACCGGGTACCCACAGCTTCTACAGCTACCGGGCCGCGGAAACGGTCGAGCGTCTCGGCGGGTGGTACGAAAATCCCCGACTCGCCGGGCTCACCGGCGACCAGCGAGCCGAGCTGGAACAGGCGATGGACTCGTCGTCGTTTGTCGAGCTCATCGAAAAGGATCAGCTGCCCAACAACTACAAGATCGTGATCTCACGCTGTGAGGAAGCACGGCGCCGGTTAGGTCTTCCCGTCGATGCAAACGTCGCTGACGACCTGCTCGAACGCTCACGAAAAGCTCTGGCCCAGGCGGATTCGGGTTGGATCGACGACTCCAACGACGGCCGCGGCCAGTTCGATATTTACACCGCCGACATGTTTTTGTTTGCCGAACCCATGGCCGACGATCTGGGCGACGTTTGGACCGACGGATTCCGCCGAGTCGTGGCGGACGTCGCTCACCTTGCGATGCCCGGAGGCGCCGTCGTGTGGGGACGATCGGTCGGAGCCCTCGGCATCGCCATGACGATCGAGCTGGGCGCGGTGTCGATCGCTCGAGGTCTCAGTGGCGATGTATCGGGCTGGTTGGCCCGTGCGGAACACGCGCTGGCCGAGTTGGCGCCCTGGTTTGACCGTCAAGGAGTCCTCGGGTCACACGTCAACCGCTCGACGATGTTCTATCGAGGCCCTGACCGTCGCCTCCAGATGACTTACGACATCTTGGGCAAGCTCCTGCAAGCCGCCGCAGAGCTCCGCCGCGCCGTTGACACCGACGCGATCGACGGCAGCATCGGGGCCGGCGTTGCGTTTCCCGCCACCGATACCTTCGTGCCGATGCGTTCGGCCGGCGATGCCGGCGCCTGGGTGCACCGCGGTGCCATCGACGTGGTCGTCCCGCTTGTCGCTGCGTGGTCGTCGGACTATCTGGCCTCCCCACGGTCACCAGGGCTCCTCGAACAACCCACCAGTGGTCCAGCCTGCATGGTGCCCGTGATGCATCGCTCCGGTACAGCAATGATGCAGACCACCGTGCCTAGCCAGATCGATCATCGACCCAATTCGTTGAGCGTCACCGGCGACACCTGGCAAGAGCTCGGAGGCGTCGACAATCCGGACGCCGAGTTCGTCGACGGCAGTCGCACCGTCCGGTTCGAGGTCGATGGTCGAACCCTTGCCGTGCACGAGCACCTCACCATCGACGTTGACCCGGCGTCGATCGACGCCCTCAGCATCACCGTGCCCGAGGTGCCCGGGCGTCGGCTCAACGTGGACGTGACCACCAGCCACCCGTATCGGCTGGACCGCGTCGATGTGTCGGGCCTGGCCGAGTGGCGCAGTTTCTGGGGGCCTATCGACGCCGTCCACCAGATCGACATCGAACCCGCTCGCGAGGTGGAGCTCGTGTGGGAGGTCACGCCGTTCCCCAAGGTTGGCTCGACGATCCACGGCCACCAGTACAACGAGTCGCTGTACGGGCCACTTCGGGACCGTGTCGACGATGTGGCGTTCGGCGGCGCACATCTCGATGACGTCGCAGCATTGGCTGGCATCGATGTGTTGCACTGCCATTGGCCGGAGTGGCTCACCGGTGTCGACCCGGAGCGGACGGCAGCAGTGTTGGCAAACATCAAACGAGCGGGCCTGCCGGTCCTGTGGACCATGCACAACCTCGAGCCGCACTTCTTCAAAACCGACGATGCCCGGGCCTGCTACCAGCTGTGGGCGCAGGCCGCCGATGTGCTGATCCATCACACCGAGTGGGGCAAGGCAAAAGCTCTCGACACCTACGAGTTCGGCGCCGACACCCAACATCATGTGATCCCGCACGGGCATTGGGGGGCCTCGGTCGGCCAACCGAAGGCGCTCGACCGAGCGGTCATCGAAACCCAGCACGCGCTGCCACCGTGTGCTATTCGCCTCGGTGTCGTGGGGGCGCCGCGGGCCGAAAAGGACGTGCAGCTCGTGCTCGACGCCTTCGCCGCCACCGATCGTGACGACCTGCAGTTGTGCGTCTTCAGTCGGGCCGACGAACTCGTGCCCGACGACCCCCGTATCCACACCTGGGCGTATCGGCTCGAACCGGGCGACGTCTACAACCAGCGGTTGCACGTGATCGATGTGTTGGTCTTGCCCTTCGACCGCGGCGATGGAGAAGGCGGCATGTTGATGACCGGCACGGCGTTCGATGCGATCGGCGCCGGCAAGGCGTCCCTCTTGAGCGAATGGCCGGTGCTGCACGAAGTCTTTGGCGACGCCGGCATCCGGTATGGATCGACGCAGGCCGATCTCACGGCCACGATGCAGGCACTCACGGTCGAGCAGGTGGCCGCCGATGGGGCGGCAGCGCTGGCTCGCCAGACGAGCTGCGAATGGTCTGCGAGCGTCGAGGCGACGCTCGCGCTCATCGAAGACCTCGCTTGTCGGTAACCTTGCCGTGATGAGCTACCTGAGTCTCCTGCCTGCGGCCGACGAGGCCCCGCGTTGCGCCGCCTTCACCCGCCAGCTCGGCGTGGCGCCGTTCGGTACGGCGATCCGCGCCGACATGATGATCCTGATCGAAGCGCCATTGCCGTGGCCCATGCCCGTCAAGGCGCATCCGTTCCTGGATGGCCTGATGGAGCTGCTCGAGGATGCGCCGGCACCGGCTCGAATCTTGGCCGTCGTGCCCACCACGAACGACGGGACCGTACGCGTGCGGTGCTTCACCCGTGATGGTGCTTCCGCCCGACGCCGCGTCTTCGAGTTGTCGGGCCCGTCCCAACTTCGCGCCCTCGTGACCGCGCTGCTCGCCGGAGAGCATCCGGTCGAGCACGCAGCCGACGAACCGGTTCCGCCTGATCACACGGTGCTGATCTGCACCCAGGGTTCTCACGATCTGTGCTGTGGGTCTGCGGGCACCCGCCTCGCGATCGAGGCGACGGCGCACTACGGCGCGATCAATGGCGATGTCGAGGTGCTCCGGGTCAGCCACACCGGCGGCCACCGGTTCGCCCCCACCGGGATGACGTTGCCCGATGGTCGCATGTGGGCCGAGCTCAGCATGGACCTGCTGATCAATTGGTTCGACCGGGCGGGCGAACCGGCCGACTACGCACCGCTGTGTCGTGGTTGGTGGGGCGCCGACAAGGGGTTTGCGCAGACCGCCGAGATTTCGGTGTTCGCCGCCGGCGGGTGGAGCGAGTCCGACCTTCCACGCACGATCGAGACGGTCGAACGGTCCGACGTCGCTGCCGATGTCACGGTGACCGTCGGCGAGCAGCCACACCGTGTTGCGGTCGAGGTGACCCGCGAGGTGCCCACGATCAGTTGCGCCTCGCCCGGGGGTCTACCGGCCAAGCCCGGCCGCGAGTATGGCGTCGTGTCGAGCGCACAAAGCTAGGGTTCGCCCCGAAAGAGGAGAAGATGGAAGACGACATTCTCGACCGATATCGCTCCAGCATCGACAACCTCGATGCGGCGCTGATCCATGTGCTCGCCGAACGATTCAAGGTCACGCAGCTCGTCGGGCAGCACAAGGCGACGGCCGGCATGCCCGCAGCCGACCCCGACCGGGAGGCCCGACAGATCGCCCGCTTGCGGCACTTGGCCGAGGAGGCCAACCTCGACCCAGAGTTCTCCGAGAAGATTCTGAAGTTCATCTCCACCGAAGTGATCCACCACCACGAACGGATGGCGGAGAAGCAGACCATCGCCGCCAAGAAAGGTCACGCGTGAGCCAGCCGATCGTCGACAGCCCGGACAAGATCACACCGACCTGGTTGGGCAACGTGCTCGACTGCGAGGTCACGACGGTCGAGACCTCGCCGATTGGGACGGGCCAAATGGCCGATAGCTACCGGGTCAGCTACACGAGCGGTGGCGAGCACCGCACCGTGGTGGCCAAGTTGCCGCCGGCGAAGCTCGAGGTTCGGGTGATGGGGGCCAGCGGCTATCTGAAGGAACTGCAGTTCTACCGAGATATCGCGGCCACGGTGGACATGCGCACGCCGGCTTGTCTGCACCGTGAGAGCAACGACGACGCCAGCGAGTTCTGCCTTTTGCTCGAAGACCTCGCCCCCGGCGAACAAGGGAATCAGATGGCCGGATGCACGGTGGCCCAAGCTGAGACCGCGGTCGACAACCTGGCCGGGCTTCACGGTCCCCGGTGGAACGACAAGTCTCTGCTCGACCACGACTGGTTGGCGATGACCGATGCCGATACGGCCAACTTCCTCGAACTCCTGATGCAGGGGAGCGGCCCAGGGTTTATCGATCGGTATGACGACCGCCTGTCCGACATCGACCGATCCGTCATCAACGACTTTGTGGGAGTCACCGCGGCGTGGTCGTTGCGGGCGCCGACCTTCGGCATCGTGCACGGCGACTACCGCCTCGACAATCTGCTGTTCGCCTCCGACGCGGGCGGATACCCCGTGGCAGCGGTTGACTGGCAGACCGTCGGCCTCGGGTCACCGGTGCGTGATCTCGGGTACTTCTTGGGCAACAGTCTCACCATCGAGGATCGTCGAGCTAGTGAGGAAGCCCTCGTTCGCCGCTACTACGACGCGATCCAAGCCTACGCCGGTCCCGACAACGACATCGATGCCTATGACTTCGAGCAGTGCTGGCTCGACTACCGGGCCGGACACTTCCAGGGAACTCTGGTCACCGTGCTCGGTGCAATGCACGCCGAGCGCACCGACCGCGGCGACGAAATGTTCATGGCAATGATCAGTCGGAGCTCCCAAGCCATCGTCGACTTGGAAAGCTTCTCCGTGCTCTAGGCCTGCGTTACCTTACGGAACCGGCGGGGCGGAGAAGCTCATGGCGGCGGTCAGCTCGTCATCGGACATCGTCTCGAGGATCGCGCCGACCTCTTCGGGGTATCGAACGTGGGGTTTGGCCGGATCCGCCGGCGGTTGGGGCACCGAGCCGACGCGGCCGTCAACAGACGGAGCCAACGGTGCCTTGTACGCGTCGAGCTCGGCGGTCGAGATGCCGACCCGCTCGACCACCGTGGGGTCGATCCACCGCGCAGCATCGATTGCTTCCA
>CBESNZ010000086.1:0-10500 GCA_965531045.1 uncultured Acidimicrobiales bacterium | reverse complement strand
GGAGCGACGGTGCCGTTGCTCTGTTGGATGCGCACACCGTCGAGGACCTGCCCGGGGGTCGAACCGCCGGGGATGCCCGTGGCGCTGGGGAAGCGGACGCTGCTGACGATCGTGCGATCGCCTAGCTCGGCGATCCGCAGCACCTGGCCATTGCCGTTGTCGTCAGGTGCGAAAGTGGCCTGGCGAACCGGCACCGTCTCGTCGAGCACGGAGGAGCCGTCGATCTGGCTGAACGCCGACCAGAGCGGAACCTCGAGCATGACGTCCTCGAGCGCCGTGTTCGACCCGGAGAAATACGAGAGCTCGTTGTCGGGCTCGTCCCCGGGAAAGAAGGTCACAACCTCCAGGCTGACGGTTCGGAATCCGTCTTTGTCAGCGGGCGGATAGAAGTTGATGGACCGGCCGAAGGACTGGGTCTCGGTCCAATCGGCTGGCGCAAGCACGTGGTACTGGAACAATTCATTGGTCGCAGCGAATGCGAGAGGTGGTTGACCGACATCGCCGGTCGTGGAGGCCGTCGACTGCGTCGTCGTCGCCGGGTCGCCGGTGGCACCGGGTACCTCGCTGGTTGGCGTCGCATCCGGGGTCGTCGAGGTTGGCGTCGTCGGGGCCACGGTCGGCCCGACGGATGGGTCGGTCGCCGGGCCGGGAGTGGTGACGTCGTCGTCGCTACGCATGCTGAGGCCGACCACGACTGCCAGCAGCACGATGGCGGCGGCACCGAGGATGCCGGCGATGACTGCGTTCGGTCGGCGTGACTGCAGGTCGGTGACGTTGGCGTACTCGTCGGACGGCGCCGACTCGGACCGGGGGCCAGTGGGGACTCGAGGGGCGGGCATGGTGGTTGTTCCTTCGGTTGAGTCGGCCGCCATTTGGGCGTCGAGGTCGGCCCAGAAGCCGGGTCGGTGATCGGGGGTGGGCGGGAGCTGGTGGAGTGCGTCGCGTACGACGGCATCGTTCGTTTCGTCGGGTCGGTCGAACTCGTTCATCGGTTCGATTCCCCTCTCTCGGTGGTGGGTTGTTCGGGGGCGCCGAGCGCGACCCTCACGGCATGGCGGGCCCGGTTGAGGCGGCTGGCCACGGTGCCGGACGCAATGCCGAGCATCTCGGCGACCTCGTCGTAGCCATAGCCGTCGTGGTCGACCAGCCAGAGCGCGGCCAGTTGATCGGGCGGCAACGATGCCAAGGCAGAGCGCAGCTGCTGGTGATCGATGACCAGCGCGTCGACATCGGGCACGAGCGTTGGTCGGTCGAGCAGATGATCGAGCGAAACCTCGGATCGGCGGCCACTTTTGGCAAGGTGGTCGAGCCCGGTGCGATACACGATTTGATACAGCCAGGTCGAGAACTTGGCGTCGCCCCGAAACCGGGAGATGTTGCGGAACGCCTTGAGGTAGGCATCCTGCAGCAGGTCGTCCATGGCGGCCTGGGATCCCATCAAGTTGTAGGCCAGCCCCCGCATCGTGTCGTCGTGGGAGCGGAGCAGGGTCGTAAACGCCTGTTGATCTCCGCGCTGGGCGTTGGCGACGAGCTCGGTTTCGCCGACCGGATGGGCCATCTGGGGACTCCCTTCGAGGGTCAGAGCTTGTCTCATACCCGTGAGACGCCCACGCACCCCCGTTCCTTCCAAAGATTTGTGAGGGAGTTTGGGGTCTCAGACCCGCGAATCCCTCACAAATCTTGTGAGCGGCGGATGGTGGTGGCGACGTCGAAGGGGTGATCGACAATTTGGGCGAAGGTGAAGCGCAACGGTGTCCAGCCCGCCGTGACCAGTGCATTCTGGCGGCCGTCATCGTTGGCGATCTGGTCCGGGCTGCTGTGATACGCCGCACCGTCGATCTCGATGAACACCCGGCTGAGCGGGTACGCGAAGTCGAGGCGAAACAGGCGACCGCCGGCGATGACCGGCAGCTGCATCACGGGTCGCGGGATCTGAAATCGATCGCACAGTCCGAGAAACAACACCTCAGCCCCCGACTCGGCGAGCTCGGCGAATGCCGGAAGCGCGTCGAGCGCATAACCGAGGATGCCGACGCCATTTCGGCCTTGCCTGCTGTTGCGCGTGCGTATGCGCAGCGCATCGGCCTGGTTGACGAGGCCCGTTGCCACCGAATGACGGAGAATCCGGCTCACCTCCTTCTGCGGGAATCGAAGGCCGAGGTCACAGATGGTTCGATCGGGTGTCGTCGTTGCGATGCCCTCGACCCACGTGATGTCGCTCTCGACGAGGTCACGTGACCGGTGCATAACCGCGTTCGGGATGATGATGTCGGCCGGATATCGGATCGACACGTCGATGTCGTCGTCGACGGATCGCATCTGCCATAGGCGCGACGCGCTTCGGTGCGATGCGGCGCAGAGTGCTCCTCCGGCCAACACGGCAGCATGCAGCTGCTGATGCCACGACGGTGCGGTTCCGGGCAAGGCGTACACGCCACGCCCTCGGCGCCGCAGTTGGCCGCTTTCCACTCGGTGTCGTATTTGGTGGACCGACAACCCGCAAGCGAGAAGTTGGTTTCTGGTGAGGAGGCCATGTTGGCTCGTGGCCATCCGATCGAGCGTCGTGAAGTCGCTCATCGATCCAGACTGCCGACCCCCTGTGACAGTCCCGATCCCGAAGATTTGTGAGGGATTCGCGGGCCTCAGACCCCAAAATCCCTCACAAATCTTCGGAGCGGGCGCGGGGTGTGGGGGCGCGGGCGCGGGGAGTGGAGGGCGCGGGCGGGGGCGGGTTAGATGCGGGTGTCGGGGCGGACGTAGGTGCTGCCGGGGCCGCCGTAGGCCAGCCCGTATCCGGGTTGCGTTCGTGCCGCGTCGTTGCGGAGCGGTTCGAGCGTGTCGACCATCGCGGATCGCGCCGAATCCCAGGCGGCGAGCACCCGATCTTCGGCGTCGTAGTCGAACGGGTCCTGCAACACGGTTTCTTCCATGCCGCCGGCCTCGGGCTGATTGTCCATGAGCCAACGGACGGTGCGGGCGATGGCATCGGCGGGAGCCACGACGTCGTCGTAGCCGAGCACGTGCACCAGCTTGCCGGTATCGAACATCCGGTGCGTGCTGCGATGGCGGCCGACCAAGGGCCGGGCCGCGTCGGCGAGGTCAAACGGCAAGTTCACGATCTCGAGCTCGGCGCCGAGTTCGGCAGCGCACAGCTGCACCACGTGCGCCAGCGTGAGCTGCGTGCGGTCGGCCGCATTGAACACCTGCCCCTTCGCGGCATCGGGTTGATCGACGGCCAACAGCAGCGCGTGCGCCAGATTCTCGACATAGCCGTAGCTGTCGAGCGATAAGCCGCCGTCGGGCAAGATGATGCGTCGGCGACCATCACGGATGCGGCGCACGATGCCCCACTCGCGTGGGACGAGCTGACGAGGGCCATACACGAACGGATACCGGAAGTGCGTGGCGTCGGGCTGATGCTCGAACAAATAACGTTCGGTCCGGGCGATCCGGTAGCTCTTCCCGTCGTGGTCCTCGGTGGCGAGCGGGGCGTGTTCGGCCGTTGGCACCGGCATGCCTGCCGGGCTCCAGGCGTCGGCGTCGAAGTAGCCGACATACGCCGGACCGCCACCGACCGAGACGAAGTGGCCAACCCGGCCGCGGAGCGTCTCGGCGATCTCGCGTAGCCGCCCGTAGGTGACGACCGCGATGTCGAATGATCGGCCGGCGATTGCCGCCGCGATGGCCTCGCCGGACCGCACATCGGCGTGGATGTGTTCGAAGTGTTCCTGACCATCGAGCTCGTGCGAGCCCGTGTGCATGATCGTGACGTCGTAGCCCCGGGCTTCGAGGCCCGACACGATGAACGGCCCGGTGGGACCGGTCCCGCCGACGACCAGCGCAGAGCGAGCGGTCACGCTACTGGCCGGCCGGGGCGGCGGGGACCGGGGCGGTCTCGATGAGATGTTTACCGAAGTCTTCGGTGGAGCCCGGGCTGACGACCGCATGTTGCGTGCTGGCGTGAATGTCGCGAAAGCAACGGTTGAGCGGGCCCTCGCGCAACCCGGTGGTTCCGGCGTGGAGGTAGGCCTGTCGGACGATGTCGGCGCCCTCTTGGGTGACGAACGTCGTCGCCTGCCGTGCGGCCAGCATGGCGCCTTGATCGATCTGGCCGGTCTCGTTCAGCGACCGCTCGGCGGCACCGAAGCTGTCCTTCACCCACAGCTCGGCGGCGCGCAGTCGCGACTCCATGACACCGAGGTCGTATACGATCCGGTCGCTGTCGGCGAGTGGCGTGCGGGCGGCCATTCGTTTGTGCGATGTGGCGGCTTTGATGCGCAGCTCGTCGATGGCACGGCGGGTGACGCCGATGGCGAATCCGGCGTGACCCGCGGCGGTGAGCACCAGCACGCCGAGGTCATACATCGGTCCGCCGCGTTTGCGCTCGGCGGTGAAGAAGTTGAACGTCGACCCTTCGGAGACCCGCACGTTGTCGACCGAGTAGTCGTAGCTGGCGGTGCTTTCCAGCCCGAGCACGTCCCAGTTGCCGGTGATTTCGACCTCGTCCTTCGGGAACAGCGCCAGGAGGTAGTCGGGGTTCTGGCCTTCTTCGACGGCGGTCAAAAGGCCGGCGCCAACCCACTGCGCATGGTTGATGCCGCTGCCGAACTGGTACCGGCCGTTGAGCTCGTAACCCTCGTCGGTTCGAGCCGCGCTCCCGATCGGGGCGAACTGGCCGGCCGCGATCGGGTGGCCGTCCTTGGTCATCGCCTCGATGAGGTCGTCGCCGCCATAGGCACCGAAGAAGCCGGTGGCCGCACAACTGGCCATGAGGCACCAGCCGGCTGAACCATTCGCTTCGGCCACCTCGGCGAAGACGTCGATGCAGTCGCCAACCGACGCCTCGCTGCCGCCGATGTCCTTGGGCATCATCAGCCCGAAGAGCTCCGCTTCGACCATGGCGTCGACGACGGCATCCGGCAGCGGGCCCTCATGGCCGTCCATGAGGGTTTCGATTGTCGGGCGGATGTCGCGGGCGGCTTCGAGCGGGGTGCGTGGCATGAACTGGTTCCCTTTGGTGGACCGTCGATCTCGGTAGAACGGGTTCTATCGTACGGCCTTGCGTCGAGGCGATGTGAACCGGATGTTTGTGTGGACGGAGGATGCCTGCGCCCACCCGATGAGGTAAGCACACAAGGTGAGTATCGATCCGTCCACCCCCGTTCTGATCGGCGCAGCTGCCGCAAGCCAGCGTTTTGACGATCCCTCAGAAGCGGTCGAAGCCGCAGCCTTGATGACCGAAGCGACGCGGCGTGCGATACGCGATGCCGGCATCGAGCCCGACGTTGTTGCGCCTCACGTCGACTGGGTCGTGGCGATGAATTCGATGACGTCGTATCGCGATCCGGCCGCGCTGGTAGCCGCAGAGCTGGGGGCGACCAATGCCCGATCGGTCCTCGCCGATATCGGCGTGCTGCAAACGACACCGTTTGGCCGCGCCGCACAGGCGATCGCCGAGGGTGACATCGACCTGGCGATCGTCACGGGCGCGGAGACCAAGTTTCGCAGCCTCCGATCACAGATCACCGGCATCGAGGTGACCGACACCGTCCAGCCCGATGGCACCGCCCCGGATCTTCATTGGTCGCCGACCGGCGACATCATCTCGCCGGTCGAGATCTCGGCCGGGCTCATCACCGCAGTGCAGCAGTACGCGATGTTGGAGAACGCGGCTCGGGCGCACGCCGGTCGCAGCATCGAGGCGCAGCAGCGACAGGTGGCCGAGTTGTACGCACGGTTCAACGCCGTTGCCCGTGACAATCCCGACGCGTGGTACCCGGAGCCGAAGTCGGTGGACTTTCTCGCCACGCCCAGCAAGGCCAATCGTCCGTTGGCCTTTCCCTACCTCAAGTGGCACAACTCGCAGTGGAACGTCGATCAGGCGGCGGCGTTTGTTCTGTGTTCGGTGGTTACTGCGCAAGAGCTCGGGGTCGACCCCGCCACGTGGATCTTCCCGGTCGTCGTGGTCGAGTCGAATCACATGGTGCCCGTCGGTGCCCGCCGCGATCTCCACCGCAGCGTGGGGTTCGACGTCCTGGCCGAGACCCTGGTCGAGGTGTTGGGTCGACCGATCGACCAGATCGATTTGTTCGAGTTGTACAGCTGCTTCCCGGTTGCGGTGCAGGCGCAGATCGATGCGTTCGGGTTGGCCCAGGACTGCGCCCCAACGCTGACCGGAGGGATGCCGTTCGCTGGCGGCCCGTTGAACAACTTCGTGCTCCAGGCCTTGGTGGAGATGGTCAAACAGCTGCGCGCTCGGCCGGGTGCAGTCGGTCTTTCGACAGCGGTCAGCGGGATGCTCACCAAACAAGGAGCATCGGTCTGGTCGAGCGGCGAGCCGGCCCGCCCGTTCGCCCTCCTCGATCGATCCGAGGCGGCTGCGAAGGAGCCGACGGTTCACCTCGACGCCCGCGATTCCGGCCCTGGAGAAGTTGCGACGTACACGGTTCGCTACAGCGCCGACGGCGATCCCATCGAGGTCGTTCTGCTGGTCGACGCGCCGGATGGTGGACGGTTCATCAGCGTCGTCGCTAACCCCGACTTTGCGCAGCTCGCCGTTCGTCAGGAACTCATCGGGAGCGAAGTCGAAGTGGAAAGCGGAGGATCCGTGACCCACGAAAATCGGACGTGGGCCAGTTTGCCAGCGCCTTTCGGCAATGTGGGGTAGCTTAAAATATGACTGGACGCGTCGGTGGGTTTACCCACGCCTCGGTTCGCACCGGGTAAGCAGGGGGCACGCAAGGGCCCGCTGAGAAGTGGCGGCCGCTGACGCAACGGTCACAAAGGGACGCTGTCTCGGTGGGACGGAGCGGCGTACGGATGGCCGAGCGGAAGAAGGGCGCCCTGACGTGGAGAATCAAGTGACGGGAACAGACCCCGGCGGATTGCGTCGGGACGAGGCGGAAACAGGCGGCGGGGGCGGCGGCGACCGATCGAAGCGCACGCCGCTCAGTCGACGTGGGCAGCGTACGCGAACGAACCTCATCGAGTCGGGTCGCCAAGCCATCTTGGAGCGCGGTATCGACGGCACTCGCGTCGACGACGTGGTGACGAGGGCCGGAACATCGCACGGTACGTTCTATTTGTACTTCGCGAATATCGACGAGCTCGTCGATCACATCGAGTTGGTGTGTGACAACGAAACGGCGTCCCTGCTCAGCGAAGCACTTCGGACCGAACCTTCGCCGGCGCGGGCAACGGCGCTCGTCGGTGCGGCTTCGAGTATTCATCACCGATACGGCGAGGCCGCGAGCCCGTGGGCGCAACGTCGCAATGCCGACTCGCGACTCACGTACCTGCACGAACAGGTGGTCCCGAAGGTGCCCGGCGGGCCGACCGATGTTGCGGGTTCGGTGCGACTGTTGTCGGTGCTCGCCGTGCTCGATCGTTTGGTTCCCGACGGCACCGCACGCGCCGTGGGCATCGATCCGTACTCCGCGAGAACCCAGGTGAGCTTGCTGGTCGGGCAGCTGCTCGACCGGTAGCGAGACCTACTCTTCTTCGTCGCTCGGAGCAGGTGCTGCTTCGGCGGCGGGGGCTTCAGCTTCAGCTGCTGCCTCAGGGGCGGGGGTTTCGGCTTCAGGTGCTGCTTCAGGGGCGGCGGCTTCGGCTTCAGGTGTTGCTTCAGGGGCGGCGGCTTCGGCTTCAGGTGTTGCTTCGGCGGTCGCGCTGGCGTCTTCTTTCGGCGTTGCGACTGCGTCAGCTTCTTCGGTGCTGGCTTCTTCGGTGCTGGCTTCTTCGGTGCTTGCTTCTTCGGTGGGAGCGGCGGTGCTCTCGCCGAATGGATCGGCCTGACGGGCCGCGAGTTCGTCGACCGCTGCCCGGTAGGCGGCGTCGGCGTCGGACTTCTCCTCGGCGGAGGCGTTCGGATTGCCATTGAGCTTTCGAACCAGCGCTGCGGCTTCTTCTTTGGCCCGCTCGGCCTTGGCCACGGCGCGCTCGCCCTTGGCCTTCTCGGCTGCGTCGTCGATGTACTTGTTGAACAGGAACAGGGCTTTGGTGGTCTCTTCGTCTACCGCGATCTGGCTCATGGCGACCATTGTGCCCGCCCCGCGGCGAAAATGTGGCTGGAATCTGGTTCCGAAGCCCAACCGGGCCGGAGGGCTAGCGTGACAGCGTGACCGAATCGTTCCCGCGCCAACATGCCCGCACCCGCCGTTTCACCGTCGGGGCGCCCAGAAATGTTCGCGTGAGCGCCGATGGCCAACGGGTCGCCTTTCTGCGATCGCACGCTCGCGGCGAAGCTGCAAACGGTATCTGGCTCCTCGATCTCGCCGACGGCACCGAGCGGTTGGTGGCCGATCCGGCCGATCTCCTCGGTGACGACGCCGATCTCACGTTGCCCCCTGCCGAGCGCGCCCGGCGGGAGCGAGCCCGCGAGAGCGGCAGCGGCATCGTGTCGTACGACGCAACGGCCGATCTCCACAAGATGTGCTTTGCGCTCGGAGGCGAGATCTTTCTCCTCGACCTCGGTTCCGGGGTCGAGACGGCCGAGTCGGTGCTCCTGCCCACGTCGGGGTCGGCGTTTGATCCCCGACTCTCACCGGACGGCGGTGCGGTCGCCTACGTCAGTGGTTCGACGCTGCGAATCGCGACGCCCGACTCCGATCGCGAGCTCCTCGCCGACGACAGTCCCACCGTGTCCTGGGGGTCGGCCGAGTTCGTGGCGGGCGAGGAAATGGGTCGCACCCGTGGATTCTGGTGGGCGCCCGACGGCGATCGTCTGCTCGTGACCCGCGTCGACGTTGCCGATGTCGACACCTGGTACATCAGCGCGCCGGTCGACCCCAGTGCCGAGCCGCAGACCGTGCGCTACCCCGGCGCCGGCACCACCAACGCGACGGTCGATCTTGCAATCTCCGACCTCGATGGCAACACCACAACCGTCGACTGGCAGCAGGGCCGATTCGAGTACCTCGCCGACGTTTCCTGGCCCGCCGGACAAGAACCGATCGTCGTTGTGGCCCCCCGAGATCAGCGGAGCTTGTCGATGCTCGAGATCGATGTCGATTCGGGCGCGATCACCGAGCGTTCGAATCAGACCGATCCGCATTGGGTCGAGCTGGTTCCCGGCGTTCCGACGCGAAGCGACGAAATAGTGGTCACGGTTCGAGACGATGGCGCGACCCGTCGCATCTTCGCCGACGACTCGCCACTGACGCCGGTAGGCCTGCAGGTGCGGTCGGTCGCCCGGGTTGCGGGTGGCCGGGCCTGGTTCGTCGCGACGGACGACCCCACACAATCGGCCGGCTATGTGATCGACCTCGCCAGCGGCGAGCTGACCCGTCTGACGCACGACGCCGGTATGCACTCGCTGGTCGTCGGCGGCCCCGCCGACGCTCCGACCATCGCCGTTTCGCAGGCCACCCTCGACCATGCCGGCTCGGTCATCACCGTCAGCTCATCTGACGGCGGCGGCCATGTCATCGAATCGGTCATCGAATCGGTCATCGAATCGGTCATCGAATCCTGGGCCGAAACCCCGGTGCTGGTGCCCAACGTTCACCTGCACCGACTCGGGTCCAGAGAGCTGGCCTCGGCGGTGTTGCTGCCGACGGAGAGCGAGCCCGGACAGCTTCTGCCGGTGCTCCTCGATCCGTACGGCGGCCCGCACGCGCAGCGGGTGCAGCAGGCTCGCAACCTGTACCTCACCAGCCAGTGGTTTGCGGATCAGGGCTTCGTGGTTCTCATCACCGATGGTCGGGGGACCCCCGCCCGCGGCGGCGATTTCGAGCGCGAGGTGTACGGCGACCTGGCCGGCCCGGTGCTCGAGGATCAGGTCGACGCACTGCACGCTGCGGCCGAGTTGTACCCACAGATGGATCTCGACCGAGTCGCCATACGGGGTTGGTCATTCGGCGGGTACTTGGCCGCGCTCGCCGTGTTGCGCCGACCCGACGTCTTCCACGCCGCCATTGCAGGTGCCCCGGTCACCGACTGGCGGTTGTACGACACGCACTACACCGAGCGCTACCTGGGTCATCCCGACACCGACCCCGACAACTACGCCCGCTGCGACCTCACGCCGTTGGCACCCCAACTCACCCGACCACTGCAATTGATCCACGGGTTGGCCGACGACAACGTCGTTGCCGCCCACACGCTGCAGCTCTCTCGGGCGCTGCTCGAGGCCGGTCGACCCCACCAGGTGCTGCCGCTGTCGGGAGTCACCCACATGACACCGCAGGAGTCGGTGGCCGAAAACCTGCTCAACCTGCAGCTCGCGTTCCTGCGCCAAGCGCTCGCCCGCTCGGAGGCATCATGAACCTCATGGCGCTGTCGATTCTGTTCGTCACGATCTTGCAGGCCACCGATGATGAGCCGGTCCCGCAAACGTCGTGGGTCGGTCCGGTGCTCTTCGTGGTGCTGCTTCTGTCGATCGTGATCTACGTCATTCGGCGCAACAGCAGGAAGTAGGTCGCTTCGTCGCCCGGCGTCTCATGGGGCCAGGCGCCGTTCGGCGCCGAGGACATGGCTCGTGGGGGTGGGGCCCGATTTGGT
>CBESNZ010000085.1:0-10638 GCA_965531045.1 uncultured Acidimicrobiales bacterium | reverse complement strand
CAAGAATCCCGAGATGGCAAAGAACACCGGAACGCCGACGTCGAGACGAGCCAGGAAGGGCCCAAATCGTGAGCTGAACGTGGCGCCGGTCCAAAACCCGAGATGATGCACGAACACCGCGAACGCCGCCACGGCGCGCAGACCTTCGAGCGCAGGAAAGTGGCGGCGCTCGACGCCGCCGAGAATCGGTCGCGCTGCCGGCGCGGCCGCGACGCTCATGATTCGGCCGACGCCTCTTCGTGGTATTCCTCTTCGACGTTGACGGCCCAGATGTCATGGTTCGCCCCCAGGATGTTCTCGACGGTCAGCATCGCCGTGTACATCGAGTGGTCCTGGTTGTTGTACTTGTGCATGCCGTTGCGACCCACGGGGTACACATTGGGAGCATTCTCGGCCAACCAGGCCTTCAGGACTTCGACCCGATCGGTGTAGCCCGCGTCGTACATCGGATACGCCTTGGGCATACGAACAACGTAGCCCTCCTGCACTCGGGTCGGATCGAGCAAACCGAGTTGGTGCATCTCGTTCTTGCCCAACTCGATCAGGTCGGCATCATCCATGGTCCACAGCTTGTCGCCTTCGTTGACGAAGTATTCCAGGCCGAGACAGGTGCGGTCGTCCTTGACCATGTAGGGCGACCACGATCCGAAGTTCTGCACCCGACCGAGCTCGACGTCGGGGGAGTGGACGTAGATCCAGTTGTCGGGAAAGCCGTCGGCTTCGGGGACGACGAGGGCGACGGTCAGGAAATCCCGAAAGGTGAGACCGTCGGCCGCAGCGACCACGTCGGCCGGGGGTGGAGGATCCATGGCCTTGAGCAGGAGCGGCATCGGCATCGACGAGACCACGTGCGAGCACGGGTGTTCGACCAACCCGTCCGGCCCGCTGGAAACCACCGCGGTGGCGACGCCGTCGGCGTGACGAATTGCGATCACCGGCGACTCCATGAGCACCGTGCTGCCTTGGGCTTTCACGAGCTCGGTGCAGCGTTCCCACATCATGCCCGGTCCGTACTTCGGGTACTGAAATTCCTCGATCAGGCTGGTGATGTCGGTCTGGTTGCGCTTCGGCATGAGCGAGTTCATGACCGCGCTGAACAGCGACAGGTTCTTGATGCGCTGCGCCGCCCAGTCGGCCTGGATCGAATCGGCGGGAACTCCCCACACCTTTTCGGTGTAGGTCTTGAAGAAGGTGCGATACAACCGCCAGCCAAAGCGCGATGCAGTCCAGCCCTCGAAGCTGGTCGTGTCCTTGGGCGGCCGCACCCGCGCCCAGGCGTACGAGCCGACACAGCGGACCGCCTCTATGGGCCCGAGGTTGCGCAACGCATTCATCGCTCGAAGCGGGTAGTCGTAGAACTTGCCGCCATAGAAGATCCGACTCATCCGAGGCCGCAGCAGGAAGTCGTCATCGTCGAGGATCTCGTGCCAGAGGTCTTCGACCGCCTGCACCTTCGTGAAAAAGCGGTGGCCTCCGATATCGAAGCGCCAGCCGCCCTGCTGCGCTGTGCGGCTGATACCGCCGACCACGGAGTCGGCTTCGAGCACCGTGCTCTCGACGCCGGCTTTGCCCAATTGATACGCCGCGGTCAGGCCCGCAGGCCCGGCGCCAATGACGACGGGAGCAAGGTTCGAGGCTTCGGGGGTAGACATGGCGCTGATCCTATGGCAGGCGAAACCCGTTCAGGGGGAGCCAAGCCAACGGAAATGCCGGTCCGAACCCGGCAGCGGACACGGACCGATTAGAGTCTCCATCCGATGAACACCTTCGACTGCCCCCGGTGCAGCGCTTCAACCACCGACGAGTACTACGGCCCGTGCGAATCCTGCCGCGGACAGCTGCGAGCGTCCCTCGGCAACGAGGCCCGCGAAGTGGTCGCCGACGCGTACGCACCGAAGATGAACGTGACACCCAACGCCGTCGCCCTCAAAGACTGAGCGAGCCAGACTCAGCGAGCCAGCATCGTCCGCCCTAGGTGTGGACAAACCTGTGCAGTACTCGCGCAAGACTGGGGATTTTGTCCGATCCTTGGGGACATCCTGGGGATCTCGCGATCGCGCTTGACCTGCGTATCCGGCTCGGGCAGGGTGGGTCCCGTCGAGCAGCAGCCGGACGGGGAAACCCCAGGGAAGCGGCAAGACACGGACATTGAAGCTCCGACCGGAATGGGTCGCTGAAGCGCTGAACCTCACAAGGGTGACGCTCGGATCGATCAACGAACGTCAGAGCCATATGGTTCAACTCGACATGAGGTCGACGAAGAACCGGGCCGTTCGCCGACCCCTCGGGGGAAGTGAATCCGGGGACGCAACGATCAACGGTCAGAACCAGATGCTGTCGAACGCCACGCAAACGTAGCGAGGCACTCGGCGGAAAAATGGCCATCTGAAGGTCCCGATGAGTCAAGCCAGTCGACGGCGAAGCTACTCGGGGCCTTCACTCTTTTTGTGGCAGCGGAGCTGGCGTTAACCTGCTTGCTGTCCGACATGGCCCGACAGCCGGAGCTGGCTGTTTTGTTGCAGCGGAGCTGGCGTCAGCCGGTATTCTGTCCGACATTTCACCTTGGCCCAGCTGGCGTCAGCCGGTCTTCTGTCCGACATTTCACCTTGGCCCAGCTGGCCTCAGCCGGCCTTCTGTCCGACATGGCACCTTGGCCCGGAGCTGGCCTAGGGCAGGGCGAACTCGCGGAACTGCACGGCCTTGTTGAACACCGCCAGGACGTACTCGTCGTGGCGGTTGTAGGCGAAATACGCGCGGCCGAGAGTGTTGGCATCGAGCAACGAACCGCCACCGGTCAGACACAGGTAGTGCGCGGCCGATCGTGCTGCGTCGTACAGGTTGTGGGGGTCGGCTTCGCCGTCGCCGTTGCCATCGAGGCCGACGGCCGACCACGTGCTCGGAATGAACTGCATGGGCCCCACCGCTCGGTCAAAGATCGGGTCGTTGTCGAGCGCGCCGCCGTCGGTGTCGCCGATCACGGCCGTCTCGCTCTGTCCGTTCAACGGGATACCGATGATGTCCAGCGTGGTTCGGCCATCGGCGGCGACGGTCGAACCGCGGAACGTGCCATGCCCGCTTTCGATCCAACCGATACCGGCGAGCATCCACCACTGCACGCCACACCCGGCGAATGCCGCCGACTCCTCACGGGCGGCGCGCACATAGGCATCGAGGACCACCAGCGGAAGGTCGAGGCCTTCCACGGTCGCGAGCCAGCGGGCTCCTCGTACCCCCTCGGCAAGACCGGCCAGGGTGGATTGCACCGCATCTATCGACAGCCCGAGGCGCTCGATCTCCACGAGCGTCTGTCGGTGAGCTCGTGTCGAGGTGCGCACGCGTTCGGTGAGATCGCGACGCTCTTCCTCTATCCGCACGATCCGTAGGTCGATCGACGACTCGACGACGGCGAGGTCGGGCGTCAACTTCTCCGTGAGCTGCTGCACCTGCCCGTCCGCGTACACGTCGCTGCCGGCGAGCGCAGCGACGGAAAGATCCGCGGTGCTACCGGCGGCGACAAAGCTCTCCACGGCCACACTCCGGAGCGCGGCGCGTACGTCATCCAGTGCGAGGGTGGCGGACGCGTGCTCCGCGTCCAGATCGTCGATCGCAAGCCGGTCGCGTCGCAGCGCACCTTGCAGCTCGTAGCGACGGGTACGAATGCGCAACAGCTGAAATCGCTCGCGGTCGATCTGATCGAGCGCAGCACGCAGGTTCGCCGCCGCCTCTTCGTAGCCGTTACCGATCAGGGACAGCCGGTCGAGCCCCTCGGAGAGGTCCGGATCCGCAGCGAGCTCAGCCAGCTCATCGAGCTCTTCTCGCTCGGGTACATCCTCGCGGCGGGCGGGTGCATCGTCGTCCTGCGCCCACGCCATGGGGGCCGCAAGGGCGGTCGCCAACAGCGCAACCAACAGCGCAACCATCGGCGCCACAGCAGGTGTCAGGGCGCGGCGCGCCGACGAACTCATGACGTACCTGTCGGCGAAGAAACCCGAGCGATGAGGCTTGCATCACCACGCGTCGGCGGACGTCCACTGGCCGCGCTCTATCAAGACGTGCTTCAGGACGGCCGGGCGGTCTGTCATGATGCCGTCAACCCCGAGATCGAGGCATCGATGCATCTCGTCGGCCTCGTCGATGGTCCAGACGTGAACATGGAGTCCAAGCCCGTGGGCCGCATTCACGAGCGCCTTGTCGAGCAGACGGATCCCTGCGTTCTTCGGCGGGATCTGCACCGCAGCGACCTCCTCGACCGCGAGCGGCAGTCGCCAGCTTGCAAGCCGGAGGGCGAGAATCGCCTTTGGTCCCATCGAGGTGCACAGTCGCGGCCCGGCGGCAAGGCGAAGTCGCTTCAGCCGGGCATCGGAAAACCCGCCGACGCACACTCGATCAAAGGCGTCATGTTCGGCCAGCAGTTCCACCAAGGCGGCCTCGGAGGTGTCGTGTTTGCAGTCGATGTTGAAACGGTGATTGGGAAACGCCTCGAGTAATCCGGCCATGGTCGGAATCGGTTCGCCACGAACCGTCGCGTCCGCCGTTTGCTCGTAGGTCATCTCGCGGATGAGTCCGGTGCGATTGGTCACCCGGTCCAGCTGCTCGTCGTGGAACGCGAGCAGGACCCCGTCGCTCGTGCAGTGCACGTCGGTTTCGAGGTACCGATAGCCGAGGTCGGCGGCGTTCTGAAACGCCGGCAACGTGTTCTCCGGCCAATCACCGGCACCGCCTCGGTGGGCGATTGCCAAGACATCGGGATGATCGAGGTACGGCCACGGCGCTGCATCAGTGCTCACATGCCGACAGTAGCGCCCGGTACGGTATCGGCGTGCACATGACCGAGGCGTTCAGGGCGCTCGTCGACGATCCCGAACTCGATCCGCCGCTCGACCGAGCGGCGCTGCTCATCGCCGCCCACGCTCGACCCGAGATCGACGTCGAGGCGCAACTCCGTCGTCTCGACGACCTCGCTGCGTTGGTCGACGAGCAAACCGTCGACGCAGTCACCCGCGTCTTGTTCAGCGAACTGTCGTTCACCGGAAACAGCACGTCGTACTACGACCCGGACAACTCTTTCCTCGACCAGGTACTCGACCGCCGACAAGGCATACCCATCACCCTCAGCATCCTTACGGCCGAGGTCGGCCGTCGCTGCGGCGTACCCCTCGACTGCGTCGGCATGCCAGGGCACTTTCTGCTTCGCCATCGCGCCGACCGGGAGTTCTTCATCGACCCGTTCGCCGGCGGCCGCCGACTCGACCTCGCCGGCTGTGAGGCCATCTTTCGAAACCTCGCCGGGCCGGGCGCACCCTTCTCGCCGGACATGCTGGCGACCTCCGACGAACGATCGACGCTGGCTCGGCTGCTGAACAATCTGAAGGCGATCTACCGCCAACGAGGCCAGGTCGGCGAGCTGGCCTGGGCCCTTCGCCTGCGGTGCGCCATTCCGGGCGTGCCCGTCAACGACCACGTCGAGTTGGCCGGGGTGCTCGCCAACCTCGGGCAATACGGTGAAGCCGCGCGACACTGCGAACTCGCCGCCACCCGTTCGCCGGCCAATGCGGCCAAATTGCTGAGCCGCGCAGAACTCCTACAGGCTCGCTTGAACTGAGCAGCCCGTGGTCAGCGCTTCCGGAACCCGGCAGCCGAACCCGGCAGCCGAACTGGGCAACCGAAACAAGACGACAGGGAAGTGCAGTGCATGATTGATCGGACCATCAAGAGATGTCTTGGCCAGATGACGAAGGGGGTCCAGGTCGTCGGGGCCAGCCACAACGGCGTAGACCGGCTCTACACGTCGCACTGGGTGTGTCAGGTCTCCTTCGAAGAGCCGGCGTTGATGGCATCGGTATCGCCCAAGCACAACACCCACGCAGCGATGATCGACTCCGGTAGGTTCTCGGTCTCGATCCTCGCCGGCGATCAGGTCGAAGAGGGCCAGTACTTCTCCTATCCCGGCCACAAGTTCGATCGGCTGTTCACCGAGTATCTCGATACGTTCGACGGATTGCCGATCGTTCGGAACGCTGTCGCCTGGCTGGCATGCGACATCGACGAGGTGATCACCGGCCGCTACGACCATGATCTGGTGTTCGGTACCGTCACCGGGGTCCGGGAAGGCCGCCTGGATCAGCCCTCGCTGACCTACTCCGCTCGCCAGGGTTGGCGGGTTGCGAGTGAAAGAGCCAGAGCGAAAGGCGAGTCGGTACGGGACATCCTCCTCGCACGGCTCGAGGAGCGCCGCCAAGAACCCTGAGCACCGGATGAAAGAGCACCACCGGACCGAGGTGCCCGACTAGCCTTTCCATCGTGAATCGTCGTACCAAACTCATCGCCACAATCGGTCCCGCATCGGAAGACGAGGCGACGCTCAAGGCATTGATGGAAGCCGGGATGAACGTCGCCCGGCTCGGCCTCGCGCACGGCAAGATCGATGAGCACATCGAGCGGTTCCACCGCATTCGCAAGGTGTCCGCCGATCTGGGCGTTCGCTGCGGCATTCTCGCCGACCTCCCCGGCCCGAAGGTCCGGTGCGCCACCTTTGGCGAAGATTCGGTCGACTTCGATGTCGGCGACACCGTTCGCTTCGTCGTCGGCAACACCAGCAGCACCAAAGAGGTCATCGAGGTCGACTACCAAGGCCTGCCGACCGACGTGATGGTTGGCGACCGCCTCAATCTCGGCGACGGCCGACTGCTCGTCGACGTCACCCAGAAAGAGGGTGACGAACTCATCACCACGGTCGCCCATGGCGGCCCGATGAGCGGCCGGCCAGGCGTGCACATCCCCGCCGACCGCCTGCAGATGGCGACACCGACCGCCGAGGACTTCAAGGCCCTCGATGCGTTCGTCGAGGTCGGCATCGACATGGTCGCCATCTCGTTCGTCCGGTCGGCCCACGACATTCGTCGGGTCGGTACCGAGCCTTACCCGCGTGGACCACTCATCGTCGCCAAGATCGAGACGCGTGCGGCGGTCGAAAACCTGCCCGGCATCATCGAGGCGTCCGGCGCCGTCATGGTCGCGCGCGGTGACCTGGGCAACGAGATGAGCATCGAGGAACTGCCGCACCTGCAGAAGCGAATCATCCGCGAGTGCATCGCCGGAGGCCGCCCGGTCATCACCGCGACGCAGATGCTCGAAACCATGATCACCAATCCGGCTCCAACCCGTGCTGAGGCGTCGGACGTGGCCAATGCCGTGTGGGACGGGTCATCGGCACTGATGCTCTCCGGTGAAACCGCAGTGGGTGTCGACCCGGCCAACGTCGTACGGACCATGGCCCGCATTGCGCGCCGCGCCGACGAAGAGTTCGACCACGTGCGTTGGGCGGCCGATCTCGCCAAGATGCGCATGACCGAGATCGACGAATCAGACCACTCCGTCACCGACGCCATGACCCTTGCCGCATGGCGGGCGTCGGAGGAGCTCGGGGTCACGGCCATCCTGTGCGTTTCGGGTTCCGGCTTCACGGTTCGATCCATGGCCCGCTTCCGACCATCCGCTCGCATCATCGGGTTCAGCCACGACGAGTCCACCGTCAATCAGCTGACCATGAGCTGGGGCACGACGCCGATGCTCATGACCGGTGATCTCACCAACCGATACGAGCGGGCCGTCCAGGACGCGAAGAACGCCGGACACGTCCGTACCGGCGAGCTGGTAGCCATTCTCGCCGGCGGCAATCTCGGCCTCTCCACCAACACCTTGCATATCGAACGGGTGCCATAACCGGACGGCAATGCCATCGCGTACACTGCTCGGATGACCGACCTACCCGTCAATCTCAGCCGAAGCGGGCCACCCCGTACCGTGATCGACGCCGAGGGCGATTCCGCCCTCCAGGCGCTGCAGGCGGCTATGACCGCTGACGATCCACGCGTGGAGATCGGCACCGTTGTCACCCGGTGGCCCAAGTTCCTCGACGCCTGGGCCCAGCTGGGGGCAGTCGCCCGCGACGATGCCGAGGCCTACGCGTTCTACCGCGTCGGCTATCACCGAGGCCTCGATCGCCTTCGCCAGAACGGTTGGCGAGGTTCGGGGTATGTGCCCTGGGAGCACGAGGAAAATCGTGGTTTCCTCCGGTGTGTGGCTGGTCTCCAGGCGGTCGCAACACGAATCGGCGAGACCGACGAGTCCGAACGCTGCTTGCAGTTCCTCTCGCAGCTCGATCCGGCATGGCCGCCGGCCGAGTTTCAGTAGGCAAACACTTGCCCGAGGTCGCGTTCGGCGGAGCCGTCCTCACCGGAGGCGCGAGCCGCCGCATGGGCACCGACAAAGCCACCATGGTCGTCGATGGTTTGTCGATGGCCGAACGTAGCGTCGCCGCGCTCAACACCGCCGGAGCAGGTTCGGTGGTGTGCGTCGGCGGCCGTCTCGACGAACTCCGCCGACTCGGGCTTTCTGCGATCGACGAACCGCACGCCGGGGACGGGCCGATCAGTGGCATTCTCGGGGCGCTCGATGCCGCCACAGAACCGTGCACGGTGATCATCCCATGTGACCTGCTCGAACCCGACCCCGCTGCGCTTGCCGCCCTGGCGGCGAACCTTGACGCCCAGCCCGATTTCGACGTTGCCTTCGCCAGGGTCGAGGGCGTCCCGCAGTGGGTGGTCGGCGCGTGGCGCCCGACCGCCAGGTCGGCGATCGGCGATGCGTTCACCGGGGGCGTCCGAGCGATCCGCCACGCCCTCGATGGCCTGCAGGTGTGTTACGTCGACAGTCCGGCATCGCTCGCGAACGACGCGGACCGTCCAATCGACCTTCCCAAGGGCTAGGTTCCAGCAGATGGACGTACCAGAAATATCGATCGACGGTCTCGAAACCGCCCTCGCCGCCGGAGCGCACCTGCTCGACGTTCGTGAGCGCGACGAGTTCGCCGAAGCGCGCCTCGCCGGCGCACAGCACATTGCGTTGGGTGACATTCCCGACCAGCGAGCCCACGTGCCGACCAACCAACCGGTCTACGTCATCTGTGCAGCCGGGATGCGATCACACAAAGCTGCGGCCTTCCTGCGCCAGTTCGACATCGACGCCATCAACGTGGTCGGCGGAACCAAAGCATGGGTAGCAGCCGGCAAGCCGTTCGATACGGACTTCTAGGTGTCGCAACAAGCCGACCTACCCACCGAGTTCCGCCACGTCACCACCCCCGGTGGTCTGCGCGAGGTCATCGCCGCGCTCAAGGATCAACCGCGCTACGCGATCGACACCGAGTTCCATCGCGAGCGCACGTACTATCCCAAGGTGGCGTTGGTGCAGATCGCCTGGCCGGGGGAGTTGGTGCTCATCGACCCCTTGGCGGTCTCGCTCGAGCCGCTGGCGGAGATTTTCGGTGGCCCAACGCTCGCCGTCATGCACGCTCCGTCCCAGGACTTCGAGGTCATGGAGCACTCCACTGGCACCGCTCCCGAGAACTTCTTCGACACCCAACTCGCTGCCGGATTCCTGGGGATGGCGACCCCGTCGTTGTCGGCGCTGCACGAACGATTTCTCAAGAAGCGTCTCCCGAAGGGCGACCGCCTCACCGACTGGCTGAGCCGCCCTCTCAAGGACAGCCAACTGTCCTATGCGGCCAGCGATGTTGCCGACCTGCTCGAGTTGCACGACCTGCTCATGGCCAAACTCACCGAACGCGGCCGGCTGGAGTGGGTCGAGGACGAGTTCGCCGAGGTTCGCGAGAAGCAACGGCCCCTTCGTGATCCCGAGGTCGCCTGGCTCCGCATCAAAGAGGCTCGTCATCTCCGAGGCGCGTCGATGGGGGTCGCTCAGGCATTGGCCGCATGGCGCGAACGCCGAGCGGCGGAGGTCGATCAACCCGTACGGTTCATCCTCGCCGACCTGGCAATTGTCGGCTTGGCGCAAAAGAAGCCAACATCGGCCGCGCAACTCACCGGCATTCGCGGTGTGGACGACCGCCAACTCAAAGGGGCCATGGCCGAACCCGTACTCGCCGCCGTGGCCCACGGGCTCGCGAATCCCGTTGAACGACCGTCATCGCCTCGGGGAAAGTCCACACCCCCGGAGCGGCGTCCCGCAGTCACACTACTCAGCGCCTGGCTGGGCCAGTTGGCGAACGCACTCGATCTCGACCCGACATTGTTGGGTACCCGCAACGACATCGAGGCCCTGGTGCGCGGCGACGACGACGCCCGCCTGAAGCAGGGTTGGCGTCACGAAATCGTCGGCGCGCCGGTGGACGAGCTGCTCGAGGGAAGGGCTGCATTGGCCTTTGACCCCGAGGGCGGCCTCGTTCTCGAAGAGCGCTCGGGCCGTGGCCTGGGAATCGCGACGGATGTGGCTACACTGAAGGCCCCAGAGATCTAGCACGCGGAGAAATCACCGGTGAAAAAGGGTCGACACCGCCGATTCGAAGAAGCTCGGGCGCTCAAGCGTTCCGACAACGTCGATTTCGACAATCTGTTGGATGATTTGCACCCCGATGATGGGGCCGAAATCAAGCCAGAACACGAAGCATGGGCCGACATGGCCGAGACCTCGGTCCCCGACGCCTGGGCCGACCTTGCCGAAGGGCAGCCGGGCGACGAAGCCGAGTCGGCGTAGAGCGACTCCAACCCGCCCGCGGGCGACTAACCGCCGGTCGAATCCAGAATGTCACCGAGCTTCACGATGTCGTCGTCGCGCACG
>CBESNZ010000084.1:0-10664 GCA_965531045.1 uncultured Acidimicrobiales bacterium | reverse complement strand
CTCAAGTCGTCGCCGGGATATTTCGAACGGGTGGCCGAGCACGCCGCGACCGAGCTCGCCGTCGTCAGCCTGTACGCCGAGCTCAGTCGCGCCAGCGAAGCAACCATCTCGGCGCTCGAATCCAGCGATCGGGTTCGCACTCAGCATCTGGTCAACCTCTTTCGCTCTATGCAAACGGCCCTGCGCGACTACCACGACGAAGACGACCTGGCCCGAGCCGCGGGCGAAGCGACCGTCGTCGGCGCGGCGAATTTCGACGAGCTCGGAACCGTCGTCACCTACCTAATCGACGATCTCACGCCCGCGCTGGCCCACTTCATCGAATCGTTGGGCAAGGTGCTTCCGGTGCACACCATCATCGGCCGTTCCGGGGCGGCCGAGGTCGACGGCAGTCCCACGGTGGTCGTCGACCAACTGTTCGGTCCCGCCGAAGCCGACGACCCGGTCGAGCAGGTGCTTCCGACCGACATCATCACGGTCGCGGACCACGACGAGGAAGTCTCGGCGTCGGTGCGTGTCGTGCTCGCCGAGGCCGAGGCGGGCGTGCCCATGAACCGCATGGCGGTCCTGTATCCGACGCCCTTGCCGTACTCCCGCACCCTGCACGAGCACTACGACGCAGCTGACATCCCCCACAACGGACCGACCAGTCAACGGTTGGCCGATTCGATGGTCGGGCAGGTGCTGTTTCGCGTCTTGGCGCTGCCCGGTGACGAAGAGCGTCCGACCGATCGATTTCGTCGCGAAGCGGTCATCGACCTCGCGGCGGCCGGACCGTTACTCGGCCCCGATGCTCGGCCGGTCGCGCCCAGCCAGTGGGACAACATTTCGCGACGCGCGGGCGTGGTCGGAGGCACGCTCGACTGGAGCGAGAAACTGATCCTCCATCGGAGCAACATCGATGAGCGCATCGCCCGGGCCGAACAGGATGAGCACGCGACCGGCCAGCGGGCGGCCCTCGAACGCGAGCGCACCTCACTGAGCGCCCTCGCCGCGTTTGTCGACGACCTGTCGACCCGGCTCGACCCCGCCGCCGTTCCCACCTCGTGGCGCGAGCGGTCCGAGTGGGCGAAGCAGCTCCTCGCGTCACTCCTGCCGCCCGAGTCGCAGCGATCTTCTTGGCCCGAACACGAACTCGGCGCCGCCGACAGTATCGATGCCGCTCTCGAGCGCCTCGCGGTGCTCGACTCGCTCGACCCCCACCCGTCGTTCGCGACGTTCGTCCGTTCGGTGCAACACGAACTCGATGTGCCGCTCGGTCGTCTCGGCCGGTTCGGCTCCGGCGTGCTGATCGCGCCGTTGTCCGCGGCGATCGGTCTCGACCTCGACGTCGTCATCGTTTTGGGTTTGGCCGAGGGAACGCTGCCCGCACGGCGGCGCGAGGACTCGCTTCTGCCCGACGTCGAACGACAACGGGCCGTCACGGGCGAGCTGCGGACCCGGGCCGATCGCGTCACCATCGAGCATCGGAATCTGCTTGCCGCAGTGGCGGCAGGCGGGCGACGACGGGTCCTGATCCAACCGCGTGGCGACCACCGAAGCGGTCGCGATCGTCAACCTTCCCGATGGCTACTCGATGCGGCGACGGCGATGATGCAGCCCGACGGACCGCGTATTTCGTCGACCGAGTGGGCATCGGTGGAGGACCGCCGTGTGCACGGCATTTCCTCGTACACGCATGCGATCCGCAGCGCATCCGTGCCGGCATCGATCCTCGAGCGCGACCTGTCGATGCTCGCGGCCACGGTGTCAGCCGGTCTCGAGGTGTCCGAACACTTCTTGCTCGATGTCGACCCGAACCTGGCCAAGAGTTTCGAGATGCAGGCCGCTCGCGCGTCGGACCACTTCACCAAATTCGACGGCGACCTCCGCTCGAGCGACGTTCCGAGTCCCGAAGATCGCATACTCTCCGCCAGCCGGCTCGAGGCGTGGTCGACCTGTCCCATGCGCTACTTCCTGGGCAACGTGCTCGGCCTGGCCGAGATCGACAAACCCGAAGAGATCATGGAGATCAGCGCGCTCGACATGGGAAGCCTCACCCACGAAGTACTCGAGGCGTTTCTGCTTCCGGTCGTGCAGCGCCCCGTCGACGAGCGTCCCAAACCGCACGAACCTTGGCCCCAGGAAGAACGCCGGCGATTGATCGCCATCGCCAACGAGCACTGCGCCCGCTACGAGGCCCGCGGGCTCACGGGGAAGTCCTTGCTGTGGAGCATGCGGCGGAACCGCCTCATCGCCGACCTCGGACGGTGGCTCGATACCGACGACCGGCTGCGGGCGCGGCTGGGCACAATTCCCGAATCGGTCGAGATGCGCATCGGCTTCGAAGGCAAAGCGCCGGTGCACATCACGCTCTCCGACGGGCGCGAACTGCGGTTCCGCGGCTACGCCGATCGGGTCGATCTTCGTCAATCCGACGGCACCCCGATGGTGCACGACTATAAGACCGGCAAGCCACAACCGCAGAAGAAACTCGATGCCGATCCGGTGCTCGCGGGCACGAGGCTGCAACTCGGCCTCTATGCCGAGGCCGCCCGACAGCGGTTCGGTACCGACGAAGCCGAGGCCTACTACTGGTACCTCAAAACCGCCGGCGACTCGCCGCTCGTCGGGTATCCATTCACCGAAGATCGAGCCGTTCGCTTTCGCGACGTGGTTTCCAACATCGTTTCGGGCATCGAGCAGGGCATCTTTCCGATGGTGCCGGGGCAATACAACGACTTCTTCGGCACCTTCGAGACCTGCAAGTTCTGCGACTTCGATCGGATCTGTCCCGTCGAACGCGGCGAACACACCGAAGCCATCGTCGACGATCCCGCGGTACGGGTGCACGCTCGCCTGGCCGAATGGCCACCGACCGACGACAAAGGTGACGTGTGATGGAGGCACCCTGGCAGCCGGTCGATCAACGGGCCCGCGACCTCATCACCCGTGACGGGCTCGACCGCACATTGTTCGTCGAAGCCGGAGCAGGCACGGGCAAGACCTCCGCGCTGGTCTCCCGAATCGTCGAACTGGTGGTCACCGATCGGGCACGAATGTCCGATGTGGCAGCCATCACCTTCACCGAGGCGGCCGCCAGCGAGCTCCGCGATCGGGTACGCGACCAGTTCGAGTCCGAACTCTTCGACGCCGAGCACGGCGACCGCCTCGATCCCGCCCGGGCACAACGCTGCCGTACCGCGCTCGAAGAACTCGACGGCGCGGCCATCGCGACGTTGCACGCATTCGCACAGCGGATCCTCAATGAACATCCCGTGCTCGTCGGGATCCCACCGCGGGTCGAGGTGCTCGACGAGGTGCAGTCCCAGCTCGAGTCGGCCAAGCGTTGGTCACGGTTCCTCGACGATCTCTACAGCCGCGAGGACGCCGAGGAACTGCTGCAGCGGGCAGAGGCGCTGAGCATCAAGTTCAACGATCGATTCGGTGGCGGCCCACGGGCGGTCGCCCGCAACTTCGACGACAACTGGGACCGTATCGACGAGCTTGCCGACACCGAGCTGGCGCCGTTGCCGCCAATCGACTGGACCGTCATCGACGAAGCGGTTTCGACCTTTCTGCGGCTCTGTGACGATTGCTCCGACCCGGAGGACAAACTCCACGACGGCATACAGCGGCTGTTCGTGGGTCCGCTACGACGGGTGCAGGCATCCGACAACGACGTCGAGCGACTCGAGCTGCTCCGCGAACTCAAGATGTTCGGCGACGGCAAGATCACCGGCATCAAGCAGGGGCAAAAAGCGAACTGGCCCGATATCGCGTCGGCCAAAGACGCAGCAAACGATGCGGCGGAGGCCATCTTGAACTTCAGCGAGGCCGCCACCGCCGAGGTGCTCCAGCGGATCGCCGTTCACGTTGCCGTGTTCACCCGTGACAGCGCGCATCGCCGCAGCGCCGAAGGCCGGCTCGAGTTTCACGATCTCCTCGTGCTGGCTCGCAAGCTGCTGCGCGAACATCCCGACGCCCGGGCAGAACTTCGCAGCCGCTACGCGCTGTTGCTGCTCGACGAGTTTCAGGACACCGATCCGATTCAAATCGAGATCGCCGTGCTGATTGCGTCGGCCTACGACGGCATTGCAACCGAGTCGTGGGACACCTATGCAGTCGAGCAAGGTTGCCTGTTCTTCGTCGGCGATCCGAAGCAGTCGATCTACCGGTTCCGTCGAGCCGACATCGGCCTGTTTCTCGATGCGAGGGCCCGCTTCGCGCCGGACGAACCCGTGACGCTCACCCAGAACTTCCGCACCGTTGCGCCCATCATCGACTGGGTCAACGCCGTATTCGCCGAACTTCTCGACGGTGACGACACCGAGCGAGCCGTTGGCTATGTCGCGCTCACCGCCGCACGACGAGGCGCCGAGTCGGTCGATCATCGCCCGACGGTCATCGGCGGTCCCCATCCCGACGAGAAGGTGCGGGCCAGCGAGCTGCGCAACATCGAGGCCGAGGGGGTGGCGCTGGCGATCGCGCAGATTCGCGACGAACCCGGCCGGTGGTTGATCGAGGAAAAGTCGGCCGCAACCAACGGTGCTCCCGAATGGAGACATCCCAAACTTCGTGACATCACGGTGTTGTTGCCGACGCGAACGTCGTTGCCGTTCTTGCGTCGGGCCCTCGATGCGTATGGCATCCCCTTCCGGGCCGACACCGGCACCTTGCTGTTCGACCAGCCCGAGATTCGGGCGATTCGGTCGGTGTTGTCGGCTGTGGCAGATCCAGGCGATCAGATCGCCGTCGCCGCGGCGCTTCGTTCGCCACTGTTGGCGTGTAGCGACGTCGACCTCCTCGATTGGCGTAACGCTCGCGGCAGCTGGAACTTCACCGTCGACCCACCCGAGGGCATGGCCGAAAGTCGGGTGGGCACGTCGATGACGCAGCTCAGGGCATGGCACGAGCAGCGTTGGTGGCTCGAGCCGAGTGCGCTCATCGATCGCATTCTGCGGGATTGCAGCGCGTTTGCCGCAGCGTTCTTCGATCGACGCCCCCGGGACTCGTGGCGGCGAATGCGGTATCTCGTCGAGCAGGCCCGCGCCTTTCAGGAAGCGGGAGGCGGCGATCTCCGGGCGTTTCTGGCCTGGGTCGATTTGCAGGGTAGAGACGGCGCTCGTGCGCACGAGCCGACGCTCGAAGAAGCCGACGACGATGCTGTTCGCATCATGACCATTCACGGCTCGAAAGGCCTCGAGTTTCCCATGACCGTGGTGAGCGGTCTGACCACCAAGCAGAAGTCGGGCGCAGGGCGCGGCGTGCAGGTGGCGTGGCCACCCGGTGGTGGCATCCCCGAAATCAAGTTGTCGAAGGCGTTGTCGACCAACGGTTTCGATCGATTGTCCGAACTGGAAGGTCAGATGGACCTCGCCGAGAAGAATCGCCTGCTCTACGTCGCCTGCACGCGAGCCCGTGATCACCTCTTGGTCAGTGGGGTGCACAAGCCGAAGGACCTTTCGCACGCTCGGACCATTTGGGAAACGTCGGATGGCGCCGAGCTGTCGGTTTCGTTCGAGGCGCCGGTCGTCAAACCCGGTCGTGAGCCCGAACAGTTGGGCTTTCCGTTGCTCGACGACACGCCGGGCGCACGCGAAGCGTTCGTCCGGAAACGGCGTCACCTCCTGCAACGGCAGGCCCGGCCCAGCTCGATTTCGGCCACGGCCATCGCAAGCACTGCCCACGATGGCGCCGCTTCGGGCATCGACGCCGAGGCGATCAACGCCGAGCAAGCCATCGAGGTATCGGAAGAACCGGTTTGGCGGCGCGGGCGCGCGGGGAGCGCCATCGGTCGGGCCGTACACGGAGTGCTGCAGTCCGTCGACTTCGCCACCACCGACGATCTCGATGCGTTGGCCCGATCAAACGCGCATGCTCACGCCGTGCCGTGGGCCACAGAGCAGATAGCGGCCTCGGCTCGCCAGGCCCTTCGGGCCCCCGTGCTCATTGCGGCCGCGGCGAGCGGCCGCTACTGGAAAGAACTCTTCGTCGCGGTGCCGCTCACCGAAGCCTCTCGTGGCGCCGGGGCTCCCATGGACGAGGCGCCCGTTCCGGATGTAGCGGTCCTGGATGGCCCAATCGTCGGAGGCCTTGTGCTCGAGGGGTATGTCGACCTGCTCGTCGAGACGCCGGCCGGACTCGTCATCGTCGACTACAAGACCGACGCCGTTACGTCGGACGCCGAAATCGACGCCAAGGTTGCTCGATACCGCCTTCAGGCGGCCGCCTACGCCGTTGCACTGATGCAGTCCACGGGTCGGGAGATCGTCGACGCGGTGTTCGTTTTCGCTCAACCCGATCGAGTCGTCGAGCGGCGCGTCGTCGACCTCGCCGATGCAATGGACGAGGTTCGAGCGCTCACGGCAAGCCATCCACAACCCCAATAGCGCGATCTCGCCGCCGCTCCGGGGCAGGTGGGCTACTTGCGGCCGAGCAGTTTCCCGAGCATGCCCATGAGGCCGCTCTTGCTGCTGGTAGATCCGCCGGCGCCGCCTGTCGCTCCGCCCAGCATGCCGGTGATGTCGTTGAGAGGGTTGCCGTCGCCGTCGCGATCGAGCATGCCCAGCATGCCTCCCATGCCTCCCTTTTCGAGGCCACTTCGTTCCGTGCCGAGTGCGCCGGCGAGCGAGCCGGCGTCGAGCCCACCGGCAGCCTTCTGCTTGCCGAGGAAGCCCATGACGACGGGCGCGAGCATCGGGAGCAGCTTGGTGACCATGCCGATGTCGAGACCGCTTTCCTGGGCAACTGCGCCGGCGACCTGCGATTGTTGATCGCCGAAGACGTGGCCGAGGATCTTGCCGCCGTCGCCCTTCAGATCGCCGAGACCGCCGATGTTGTTGAGCACCGACCCATCGTGCTTGTCGAGGGCGCCCAACAACGAGGCTGCACCTTCTTCGGACTGTGCGTTCCTCGCCAGGCCCCCCAGGAGTGCCGGCAATGCCGCCGCGACGCCTTTTTGCGTTGCTCCGCTGTCGGCGCCGAGGAGGCCGGCGATTTGGCCGAGCTCGTCGCCGCTTCCGACCATGTCGAGCAGTGAATTCATCATGTCAGCCATGTCGTGGCTCCTTCTTTCCGGGCGTACCGGAAATGCATCGTCCCGCCGGACGACAGGGAGTCGGCCGGGGGCAGCCTAGGAGGGCATTACCGATTGGGCGAACGTGTCGAGCAGATCGGCGACGAGGTCAGGGTCTTCGAAGATCACCATGTGGCCGAGATCCTGCAGGATCTGCAGATCGGCGTTGGGCAGCGCTGCCGCGAGTTCCTCACTGAATGCCAGAGGCGTCAGCCGATCGTGATCGCCGCAGATGACCAGTGCCGGGCACTCGATGTGGGCCAGATGCGGCCGAACGTCGTAGGTGGAGAGGCCCTGCGTGGCGCCGGTCCGTGTGCTGTCCGGGCAGCGTAGGTAGGAGGCAATCGAATGATCGATGAGTGCCAGAGCCGGCCGTTTGCCGAAGATGAAGGTGGCGGCGGCCAAGCGCATCTGCTTCGGTTCGAGTGGGAGTTTTCCCTCGAGACCCAGGGCGCCGAATCGAATGGCGGCCCGTTGATCGAACCGGGCGAGGGCCGCGGCGGTGGACACCAGGCCGAGGCCGGCGACCCGCTCGGCGAGCACGTCGGGGTGCCAGCTGGCCAACCCCAGCGCGGCCATGCCTCCCATCGAGTGTCCGGCGAGCACGACGTCGGTGAGATCGTGGTGTTCGATCGCCGCGGCGAGGTCGGCGGCTTGGGGCCCGATACCGAAACCGTCGGATCCAACGGTGGAGTCGCCGTGTCCTCGCTGATCGACGGCGACGATCGCATAGCCCAGCGACACCAGTCGGTCCGCAACATAACCCCAGTCGTCGTGGTTGCTCGTGACGCCATGCACCAGCACCATCGTCGGTTGCGTCGCCGGATCGCCGACGATGTGGGTGGCGATCTTCGCCCCGTCGGTTCTGGGAACCATGACGGTCGTCGCATCGCGCAGTTTGGGCGGACGGCCGTCGGTCGGATCGGGATTGCTCTGCCAACGACGGACGGCACCGCGTTGTGCGAACTTGGCGCCGCCGATGATCGCTGCGGCCACACCGGCGATGACGACGGCGGGTTTGGCGAAGCGAGGCAGATCGGGCATGGCCCAACCGTAGCTAGGTCAACGGGCGAGTGAAGATCTGGGAGTAACACATTTCGTCGGCGGTACCATCGGCCCACAGAACGTAGCGAGGTTCGGCGTCGCTGGGAATCAGGCTTCGATCCCAACTGCACTCGATACGAATCGTGTCGCCGTCTTCGATCACGATGTCGTCGATCGGGTAGTAGTTGAGCTGCCAGTCGAAGTCCCAGTTGGGAACGTCGACGAGGATGAGTTCATCGGGGGTGTCGGGATTGAGGGTCATCCTGATGGTGCGACCGATCTCGTGTTCGTGCACGAACAACGACACGATCTGCCCCGGCCGGGCATTGATGTCGCACGACGACGAGGCGATGCCGTCGGTCATGTCGGCAAAGTCCTCCACGGTCACGCCACACTGGCGCAGCAGTAGGTTGGCAATGCCGCCGGCAAAGCCACCTGCTTCTTCTTGGATCAGAGCCACGGCGGCGTCGCGGTCACACAACGGGCCGCTCTCGTCGGTGGAGCACGGAATCTCGGCCGGGCCCAGGTACAAGCTGAGGTCGAGCGGTTCGATGCTGCCACCCGCCGCTTCGATGATGTCGTCGCTGGCAAAGTCGAGCACGATCGCGGACTGGTCGGCAGGCAGATCGTTGTGCTTGGACTCGTAGTGATAGTGGATCTGCATGACGACGAAGTCGCCGGCGTTCATCTCGATTCCCGTGTCGGCGGGGAAGACCGTCGGTTGTTGTCCCGGTGCCCAGCCCATGATCTGATCGACGCCGCCCTCTTCGCTGTTGATGCCGCTGAGGCCGAAACAGTTCCAGCCCACGTCGGGGTCGGCGTCTCGGATGGCTTCGGCCGCCGGAAGGGTTGCGGCATCGGCCCGGAACACCAACGCGTGGTGGACAACTTCGGTCTGGTCCGGCACGAGGTCGTAGTTCTGGAGGAATTTGGTTTCGGTCAGCCCGGGGTCGTAGATCTGGCAGCGATAGTCGTCGGTTTTGGCGCTGGAGCCCTTGTATGGCTCGGCGGTGAGGACGTAGTCCTGCTCGATCTGGGGAAGGACCTGCACCGTCGCGACGAGGGGTTCGTCCTCGTGGACGTCGATCTCGCCGCCCGTGGCGGCCCACAGTGATATGGCTTCGATCTCGGCCGGAGTCAGGGTGCGATCGTCGTGAAATGGCACGCTGAGTTCGGACGCCGGCCACGGCGGCATGTACCCGACGCCTGTCACCCGGGCCAGTTCCGGTGCGACCTTCTTGGCATCGCCGGCGGTATTCAGGTCGAAGTGGGCCGAACCGGGTCCGCCGTTGGTGTGGCATGACACGCAGTTGGCTTGAAGGATCGGCCGAACCTCGGTGCTGAACTGCCCGGTCGGACTGACGATCGTGTCGACCATGGCCTCGGACCCGGTGACGTCTGGCGACTCCGTCGAATCGGTCGTGGACGTGACCGGTGAGGTCTCGGCCGTTTCGCTGGTGGAAGGTCGCTCGGTGGCGGACACATCATCCTGCGTGGTCGGCGTTGCAGAGTCGACGGAGTTGCCGCCGCTGGAGCACGACACGAGGAGAGCCGCCGCGATGGCGACGACGAGAAGAAACCGATGAGAACGCATGGAGAACTTTCCGAAAGCTTGGGTGCGAGGTTACCGATGGCCGGGTGCCATGTAGAACCAGAACGGGAACGGGGCCTCGGCTGCTTGCATCGCAGCACGAGCGGCGAGCACGGTCTTTCCGGCCTCGGTTGCCTCGAAGTACCACGCCTCGGCCTGCCGCCCGCCCGGGGGTGGTCCGTCGGCCAGTTCGGTGGCGGCTTCTTCGTAGTAGGTGCGAATGTCGTGACACAGCGCAATGGTGTTCTTGCCCGGAAGGTCGACGTCCTTCCAGCCGGCGCCATCCGCGATGTTCTGCAAGACGGCGAGCGCCCCCGGCACGCCGTCGGCATCGACCGAACGCCCAACCGAGGTGGCGCCCATGCGCTGCACGGCGCGATCGTAGGCCTTGCGGATGCCGTTGGCTTCGTCGACCGCCGCCGGCACGTTCGGGTCGAAACGCGGTGGCATCTGGCACGACATGGCCGTCTCGTCAGCGACGAGCGTGTCGGGATGATCGACCAGGACGGGCCCGGTCGGCTCGGTGAGCATCGCAAAGGCGCGGTCGAGGACGTCTCGTTGGAACGCAGCGTCGTTCGGCTTCCCGAGTGGCCGCCCGAGCGGGAAGTCACAAAAGAGCGCCCTCGGAACAGCCATGACTTCGACGACGGGGCGCATGGAGGCCAGCGTCACCGTGGCGAGACCGGCGGCCTCAAAAACGTGGGCGAGCGTACTCACGGTACGCGTGCAGAGCGGTCAAACCGGGGTGAGGACGACGACGTCGACGCCGTCGGCCAACAATTGAGCCGCTGCGGCCGGGCCCGAGTCGAAGCGAATGGTCGAGACGTCGTCGGGTTGGTTTCCGGCGAAGCTGAAGTGCCGGGGAGCGACCGCGCCGATGACGCCTTCTGCGGCCATCTCTTCGAGGCGGTCGATCGGATAGACGACATTGAGGTCGAGCGCGAAGCCGACACGGTCGAAGTTGGGGCTCCA
>CBESNZ010000083.1:0-10674 GCA_965531045.1 uncultured Acidimicrobiales bacterium | reverse complement strand
ACGACGTCAGTGCGAAGTTCTTGCACGGCGGCGTCAGCAGGAAGCGGCGCGACGCGATGGTCACGAAATTTCAATCGGGGGAAGGAGCGCCGCTGCAGGTGGTGTCGCTCAAGGCCGGAGGCACCGGTCTCAATCTCACCGCCGCGAGCCGGGTCATTCACTACGATCGCTGGTGGAACCCGGCGGTCGAGGATCAGGCCACCGACCGCGCCTGGCGTATCGGCCAGACCTCCACCGTGTTCGTGCACAAGTTGGTGTGTCAGGGCACGCTCGAGGAGCGCATCGACCAGCTGCTGCGCGACAAGAAGGCTCTCGCCGATTCCGCCGTCAGCTCAGGCGAAGGTTGGCTCACCGAAATGTCGACCGACGAGCTTCGCGGCCTGTTCGCGCTCGATCGTCGCGATCTGGACGATCGGCCATGAGGGTGCCCCGATGAGCCGCCACCGCACCCCAGCGGGCCAACAGGTGGCCGAGCTCGCCGCAAAGACCGCCGATGCCGGACGGCTCTCGCGCGGCCGAACCCTGTTTCGAAAGGGCGCCGTGCGCGACCTCTTCATCGACGGCACGTCGATCATCGCGACCGTGCGAGGGAGCCAGGGCGACGACTATGCAACCATCGTGGCCACCTCGCCTGCGCCTCCCGGGGTGATTCGGGAGGTTGGCGAGGCGACAGCCGAGGACCGCACCGTCAACGAGCTCATCGAACTCGGCGTGCAGGTGCTGCCGCGCGATATCGATCTCGTGTTCGACTGCACCTGCGCCGATTGGGAAGAGCCCTGCAAACACACGCTCGCCGTGTTGCTGGCTTTTGCCGATCACGTCGAAGGCGACCCCAACCAAATCCTGGTTTGGCGAGGTATCGACGAGGCCCCACCGGTCATTCGCCAGCCGCGCACCAGCGGCGATGGGGGAGGACGCGTCGACGACACGCCGCTCGACGATCGCAAGGAGAAGATCAGCGAGCTCGAGGCTCTGCTCGGTGCGAGCACCCGCAAAGTCATCGACAACGCCGGCACCCCCGACGGGCCCGACGAGCCGCTCATGCATCCCGACCTGGTGGCGTTCTTCGGATTGGGTGGGGGTGCGCCGTCGATTCCCGACCTCACGAGCCTCGACGTCGCAACGGCCCTGTTCGCCGAACGCGAGGCGGGCCCGCTCGTCGACTTCGGTCCCTACCTCGCCGAGGCCATCGAATTGGTCATCGGTCTGCTTCGGGAGCCGTGACTCAATCCAAGTCCGGTGCCCAGGATGAGCCGTTGATGTGGCCGCCACCGTCGACGAACAGGGTGTTGCCCGTCATGTAGCCGCTGCCCTCGCTGGCCAAGAACACCGCGACCGGAGCGATGTCTGCCTCGGGGTCGCCGATGCGGCCCATCGGATTGCTGGCGTCGGCAGCCGCGAGGAGTTCTGGATGTTCGCCCATCACCTGAAAGAACGACTTCGATTTCGCGGCGGGGCAGATGATGTTGGCGGTGATGCCGGTCGGCGCCCACTCGCGCGCCGCGGTTCGGGTTGCACTGCGCAGCGCTTCTTTCGCAGCGTTGTATTCGAGGGTGCCCATGTGGGCGTTCACGCCATTGAGTGAGCACATGTTGATGATGCGGCCGTACCCGTTGGCCTTCATGGTCGGATGGGCGGCAGTCATGGCCCACAGCGGACCGTAGAACCCGACGTCCATGCCGTGCGCCATCAACTCGGGCGTCTTGTTTTCGACGCGGCTGATCTTGCCGCCGCCCCAGGCATTGTTCACCAGGATGTCGATGGTGCCCCACCGTTCGACGGCTGCGGCCACCATGGCTTCGACCTGGTCCTTCTCGCGCACGTCGGTCTGCAGAAACACGGCAGCATCGCCGAGTTCGTCGGCGAGCGATTGGCCGTCCTCGGTGTGCATTTCGGCGATGAGGACGTTGGCGCCTTCCGCCACGAACCGCTTGGCGATACCGGCTCCGATGCCTGCGCCGCCGCCGGTAACGACCGCCGTTCGGCCAACGAGTTGTCCCATGTCTTGTCTCCTGAAGCGGTGGTGTCGAACTACCCGATCGCCCCGAGGAAGTCGCCGATCACGGTTGTGAACGCGTCGTTGCGGTCGCCTGCGACCATATGCCCTGCACCGGATACGTCAGCAAATCCCGCGTTCGGCACCGCGTCGAGAAAGCGGCGGGCCCCGTCCTCCGAGACCACATCGCTCATGCGGCCGCGCACGAGCAGCAGTGGCTCGTCGATGGCCTGGCAACAGTCCAACAGCAGGTCGGAATCTGAGATTTCGGTCGGCCCCTTGCCCATGGCCGGGCTCATGAACGCAGGATCCCAGTGCCAGTACCAGCGCCCATCCTCGCGCTGGCGAAGGTTCTTGCGGAGGCCCGCCGGATCGGGCGGCTTCGTGCGGTGGTGGTTGTAGGCAGCGACTGCGTCAGCCGCCTCTTCGAGCGAGGCGAAGCCGGCATCCATCTTGTCGGTCATGAAGCTTTGAATTCGATCGGCCCCGGGCTGATGGAGATGCGGCACGACATCGACGATGACCAGACCGGCCGAAACGCCCGGAGCGTCGCGACCAAGCAGCAGCATCGAGGTGAGACCGCCGAGCGAAGCCCCGACCAGGACCGGTCGTTCGTCGAGTGTCGCAATGAAGCGTCCCACGTCGTCGGCGAAGCTGCTGAGCTGATAGTCGCCGTCCGGCGCCCAATCGGACTCGCCGTGACCGCGAGCGTCGAGTGCCCAGGTGTTCCAACCCTGCGCGGCCATCGCTTCGGCCGTTCGGCCCCACGAATGTCGGGTCTGGCCGCCTCCATGGAGAAACACCACCGGGCGGGCTGTGTGGTCACCACGTTGCTCGGCCACGAGGCGGCATCCACTCGCCCCGCTGAATGTTGTTCGCTGTGATTCCACGAGTGGCAAACCTAGGGGTTGGCACCGCCATGCGGGAATCTCTGGTTGGACGACGTGATTGTGCTTGGGACCCGCCACTAGGTTTCGGCAATGGTCGATCAGCGTGCAGACGCCCGGGCAGACGCGATTGTTGTCGGTGCCGGCGTCATTGGCTCTGCGGTGACGCTCGAACTCTCTCGGCGAGGTCTGCAGACGGTCTGTGTCGACAAGGCACCCGCGGCCGGATACGGATCCACCAGTAGTTCGAGTGCAATCGTTCGATTTACCTACTCGACGTTCGCGGGCGTCGCGATGGCGTGGGAAGGGATGCACTACTGGCGTGACTGGGAAACCCATGTGGGACCGCAGGACACGCTCGCCGAGTTCATTCCGGTGCCGATGGTGCTGCTGAAGGAGGCGGGCGGCCACCACGAGCGGGTGCAGCCGCTGCTCGATGAGGTGGGTGTGCCCTACGTCGACATGGATCGTCCGCAGTTCGAATCCGCATTCCCGCACTTCGACATCCGGCGATTTGGACCGGCGGCGCGTCTCGAAGACGACGAGGCGCCGTTCTGGGGTGAGCCGACGGCCTACCATGACGGAGCGCTGGTGATGCACGACTCCGGGTACATCAGCGACCCGCAGCTCGCGGCCCAGAATCTCGCGACCGCAGCAAAGGCAGCCGGGGCCGAGTTTCGATTCGGAAGCGCCGTTGTCGGCATCGACCGGGTCGGCGGGCGGGCGACCGGCGTCCGACTCGACGACGGGTCGACGATCGGCGCACCGATCGTGGTGAACGTCGCCGGACCCCACTCGTCGATCATCGACGATTTGGCGGGGGTGTCCGCGGCCATCCGTGGGCGAGCGCTACGCCGCGAGGTGTATGTCGTACCGGCTCCAGGTGGCCTCGACTACGAGGTCATCGGGCCCATGTGTGGCGACCTCGACACGGGTGTGTACTTCCGTCCCGAGTCGGGCAACAACGTGCTCATCAGCAACTCCGAGCCCGAATGCGACGAACTCGAATGGGTGGAAGATCCGGATGACTGCCGGGAGATGCTCACCGAAGACGAGTTCTTGTTGCATGTCCTTCGAACCGCTCGGCGCATGCCCGAGCTGCGGGTGCCACACGCAAAGCGAGGCCTGGTGTCGATGTACGACGCGACACCGGATTGGCTGCCGGTCTATGACCGGACCGACCTCGGGGGCTACTACCAAGCGATCGGCACCAGCGGGAATCAGTTCAAGAACGCCGCCATCGCCGGGCACTGCATGGCCGAGCTCATCAAGGCCGTCGAGTCGGGCCACGACCACGACGCCGATCCGCTGCGTATCATCGGCCCGCACACCGGCCTGCCGATCGACCTCGGAACCTTCAGCCGAAACCGACCCTTCGACCCCGACGCCGTCAACACCGTCATGGGCTGAAGATTTGTGAGGGATTTCGGGGACAGAGTCCCCGAAATCCCTCACAAATCTCGGGTGTAGGCGAGTGGGCAGGGGTTTTCGGCGCGGGCGACACCGCCGATCTGCACCCGGCGGGGCTCGGCCCGGTCGAACTCGGCCGTGAAGGTGAATACCGCGTTGAGGCGGCGGGTCGCCTCGGTCATCGCGTACAGCGAGAACGGTTGGGCAGGACAGGTGTGTTTGCCATGCCCGAAGGTGGTGACGAGTTCGCGCGCCGCCAGGTCGTCGATCGATCCGAGCCGGCGGCCTGACCATCGCTCGGGGCGGTAGTCGTCGAGGTCGGCGCCTTCGACGTTGGTCAACGGCAACAAGGTGGCGATCGTGGTGCCGCGCTGAGCGAGGAACGTTCCCGCTCCGGTGTGAACCTCGACCGACTTCGCCACCACCTCACGCAGCATGATCGATCGTTGTCCGAGTCGAACGGACTCGAGTGCACACCGTTCGAGCAACTGCGGATCCTCCAATGCCCTCGATCGCAGTTCGGGCCGAACCGCCGTGTCGATGAGGAGCCAACCGATCGCAGCGAACAGGTTCGACATCGAACCGATGTGCACGAGGATGAGGTCGAGCGCTGCGCCGGTATTCGCCGAGTCGGGATCGACGCCATCGACACTCCAGCGCGCTCGAATCTGGTCGAAGCCGAGTCGTTCGTCGGCAGAGGTCTCGGGCGTCGACACCCCAGCGATGTCGACGATGCGGGCTGCCAATTGGTCGAGGGTTTTTCGCTCGGCTGCTTTTCCCGAGGCGAGTATCTCGGTCGTGAGGTCCGGGCGTACAAACGCGTCGGAGCCATCGAGTGCGTCGAAGAGTCGAACGAGTTCATCGAAATACGGCGAGCGGGTGAAGGCACGACCTCCCCAGCTGGCGAGACCCAATCGGTGACCCAGGCGCCGGGTGAGCTCAAACGCATCGACCGTTCCCGCATCGCCGAGCTCGGCGCACTGATCGTCGATGGCGTGTCCGAGCGCCTCCCGGTATTTGGCGACGTCGTCACGGCCGAACAGCTCGTGGGGGAATGTGCGTCGCCCGAGGAACAGCTCGTCGGGCAGCTTGCGGAGCAACATTCGCCAGTCGGCGACTCCCTTGCTGGCTTCGGCTTCCTCGACGTCGTAGAACCATTTCACGCCGGTGGCATCGAACACGAACAGGTAGTCGCTCGCCCCGCTGTGGACCGCGAAGGTGTCGCCGTGGGCGGCGCGAGCCTCTGCGATCGACCGTATGGGGTTGGACTGCAGCTCGTCCCAGGGAAGCGCGATCGCGGCGAGCGGGGGAGCCGGGCTGAACGGAAGAGGTGGGTCGGCCGGTGATGTCACTACTTCTGGGCGTTCAGCCATCGTCGGAGTTGAGCTCGAGTTCGAGCTCGGGAGCGATGTCGGAGTCGCCGGGGAGCAACGGACCGGTGGCGGTTGGCGCAGTGCCCGTGGGGGCACCCACAGCAGGCTCGGCGACGGACAGAAGCGCCCTCGCGACGAGGTCCTGTCCGGCCACGGCGTCGGCGGGGAATGCGATGGTGAGCGTGGTGTCCGAGAGTATTTCGACGACTGGCACCAGATCGTAAAACGTGAGGCCGATGATCTCGAGGCCCTCGAGCACGGGGCGTTCGAAATCCACCACGTAGACGCCGACGGTATTCGCCGCCTGCCCATCGAGGTCCGCGAACTCGCCGACCGGGTTCCACTCCAGTTCGATGTACTCGCGACCGACATCGACCGAGAAGGGGGTGTCGGCAACCTCGACGCCCGCGCCCACCACGGCGTCGAACGGTCCGTAGATCGCCTGGATCTCGTCCTCATCGTCGGGTCCGACGATTGCCACCCTCACGGTCTCGCCGGTGAGGTCGATGGCGCCCGCAGTGAAGGGGAGGGTCGCGTTGGCGACCTCGGTTGTTGGAATACCGTCGGTCGAGGCGACCGAGGTTGGGCTGACGAGCGCGATCGTTGTCGCGGTCGCAAGATCTGGATCGCGCGCCCCCGTGGGCACCGGGTGCAGGCGGTGACGAGCAGACACATCGCCGTGGTGAACACGGTGAGGGTCGTGCGTGGCGTGGTGGGAAGTGCTGGTGCTCGCTGAGACCGCAAAGGCCGCGTTACCCGGCTTCGGAGTGGGTGACCGGGGCTTCGCCCATCATCTCGCGAAGCGTGTTCTTGAGCTTGGTCTGCTGAATGAACAGGTCATGCTCGGGGCCAACGTCGTTGCGGCTTTGTGGCGCCTTGAAGTAGAAGCTCAGCCAGTCCTGGACCCCGGATCCGCCCGATCGAGCGGCGAGGTCCATGAACAGCGCCAGGTCGAGCACGATCGGCGCCGCGAGAATGGAGTCGCGGCACAGGAAATCGATCTTGATCTGCATCGGGTACCCGAGCCACCCGAAGATGTCGATGTTGTCCCAGCCCTCTTTCTCGTCACCACGCGGCGGGTAGTAGTTGATTCGCACCACGTGATCGAGGTTGCCGTACAGCTCGGGGTACACCTCGGGCTGGAGAATGGTGTCGAGCACACCGAGCTTCGACATCTCTTTGGTCTTGAAGTTCTCCGGAGCGTCCAGGACCTCGCCGTCTCGGTTGCCCAAGATGTTGGTGGAGAACCAGCCGCGCACGCCGAGCATGCGGGCCTTGAGACCCGGCGACAGGAGCGTCTTCATCAGGGTCTGGCCGGTCTTGAAGTCCTTGCCGGCGATGGGAACGCCGCGGGTCTCTGCCAACTCGACGATGCACGGCAGGTCGACCGAAAGGTTGGGTGCGCCATTGGCGAAGGGCACATCGCACATGAGTGCGGCATAGGCATAGATCTGGCTCGGCGAGATGTTGTCGTCGTTCGCGTGGAGTCCGGCCTCGAACGATTCGACCGTCTCATGTACCGCCGAGGGTTCCTGGTAGGCCTCGGTCGAGCCGCACCACACCATGACGAGGCGGTCGCAGTTGTTTTCTTCCTTGAATCGAAGGATGTCCTCGATGAGGGCCTGCGCCTGCGCGGCCTTGTCGGTTTCGGATTTGACCCTGGTGCCTTCGAGCCGCGTGACCCACTTGTTGTCGAACACCGCTTCCATCGGCACGACGCCTTCGAGCTCGGCCGAGATGTCGGCGAGGTCGGAATCCTTGAGCACACCCGCGGTGCGGGCCGCCTCCATGGCGTTCGGCGAGATGGGATCCCAACCGCCGAACACAAGATCGTCGAGGGTCGCGAGGGGCACGAACTCGCGAATGAGGGGGTTGCGCGCTTCTTCGCGGGACCCGAGGCGTATGTGCGCCATCTGGCTGATGGAGCCGATCGGTGCGGTATGGCCGTTGCGGGCGGCGATAACGCCGGCGATGAAGGTCGAGGCAACGGCACCCATTCCGGGAGTCAGTACACCGAGCCGGCCGGTAGCGGGAGAGATGTCAGTCATATCGGCAGCCTAGGTTCTCCCGCTCGGAAGTTGTCGATCGGGCGTTCTGTCCGTCTGGATCGAGCAGGGTCGATTCAGGTAGGGCCCGATTCAGAGGTGCAGGCCGCACTCGGTCTTGGCTTCACCCGACCAACGGCCCTGACGGCCGGCGCTCGGTTCGGTGCATGGCCAACATCCGATCGACTCGTACCCCTGCGCGGCGAGTGGATTGGCGAGCACGGGGTGCGAGGCGAGGTACCGATCTACTTCGTCGTGTGTCCATGCGGCGAGGGGGTTGATCTTGATGAGGCCGCGCCGGTCGCGCTGCACGATTGGGGTATCGGCTCGCTCGGGGCTGTCGGTGCGGCGTAAGCCCGAGAGCCAGGCCCCACCACGGGCGCGCAGTGCTTTGTCGAGCGGGACCACTTTCCGGGCTTCGCAGCAACTCGTGGTGCCGTCGCGCCAGACGTTGGCCTGCTCGCGTTGTGGCCGAAGGACCGTGAGGTTCAGACGGTACTGCGCCGTCGCAGTGCGCATGGTTTCGAGTGTTTCGGGGAAGTGGAACCCGGTGTCGAGAAAGAGCACCTCGACGTCGGGAACGACGGAGGTGGCGACATCGATGAGCAACGTGTCGGCAAACGAGGCGGTGAGGCAGAGTCGTCGATCGAAGATATCGGCCGCCCAGCGGATGATATCGGCCGGCGTGCGGGCTTCGAGTTGTTCGTTGAGTTGCAGCAGGGGGAGGGGCAGGGACACACGTGGCGCGATGCCAACCGCGGTTTCTGCTGACGCTGGGGGGCCGACGGAGAAGGTGGAGTGGTGACCATACATTTCCTAATCATTATAAACCCGATCAAAGAAGTCAACTTTATGTTTTGTCCAACGCGAAACGAACCCGGCTGGGCGGGGGCAGAACAATGCAGCGAAACTGCCCCATGGACTTTGATCTGCCCGCGGAGGACGACCCGCGGCGCTTGGAAGTGCGCGAGTTTCTCGCCGCCAACCCCAACCCGTCCTTCGGTGATCTCGGCAGACGTGGCTACGTCACGCCGCACTGGCCCGAGCCGTGGGGTCTCGACGCCGATCCTGAACACCAGTTGATCATCGACGACGAGCTGAAGCGGGTCGGCATCGAGGCTGGAGGAACGAACTTTGGTGTGGGATGGGCCGGTCCAACCATCATCGCCGGCGGCACGAAGGGCCAGCAGGAGCGATTCATCCCGGGGATCCTCGACAATTCGCAACTGTGGTGCCAGCTGTTCTCCGAGCCCGACGCCGGCTCCGATCTGGCATCGCTCCGTACCAAGGCGGTGCGTGACGGCGACGTGTACATCGTGAACGGCCAAAAGATCTGGTCGACGTGGGCCAATCATGCCGACTGGGGCATCTTGCTCGTCCGCACGAGCGATGAGGGCAAGAAACAGCACGGCATCACGTATCTCTTGGTCGACATGGCGACGCCCGGCATCGATGTGCGGCCGATCTTCGAGATGAGTGGCGGCAACCACTTCAACGAGGTCTTTCTCACCGACGTGGCGATCCCGGTGGAGAACCGCATCGGCGATGAGGGTGACGGGTGGCGATTTGCCAAGGTGACGCTCGGCAACGAGCGCGTCTCGTTGAGTGAGGGCGGGGTGTGCTGGGGCATGGGTCCCTCGAGCGACGATTTCTTCAACGAAATACTGCCGACCTACGACGTGACCGATCCGCTCATGCGGCAACGGGTGGCCAGCACCTACACCGAATACAAGGTGCTCGGACTGCTCGGCAACAAGATCATGACCATGATGATGGGCGGCAACGACCCGGGTCCGTATGCGTCGATCCGAAAGACCCTCGCCGATGTGCACGGTCAAAACATCACGGCGTTGCGCAAGGCGCTCGATGGCTCGGCCGGACTGCTCGGCGAGCAACTCGAGCACACCAAGGATGACGACCCCTGGCATTGGGCCTACCTCTTCAGCCGGGCCCTCACCGTCGGTGGCGGCACGAGCGAGGTGCAGCGCGACATCATCGGTGAACGACTGCTGGGCCTGCCCAGGGAACCGCCGCCAAAGTCGTAGCGACGCCGGTTCTCGGCAATACTCGGACGATGTCACCCAAGTCTGTCTGGCTCAGCGAAGAACTTCATCAGTACGTCATGGCCGGGTCGACGTCACCTGACGCCGTGGCCGCCGACCTCATCGCGACGACCCAGGCGCTCGGCGGAGTCGCTCGCATGCAGATCGCGCCCGAACAGGGAGCCTTCATGGCCATGCTCACCGCGATGGTCGCGCCGAAGATGGCCGTCGAGATCGGCACGTTCACCGGCTACTCGGCATTGCTCACCGCGCAAGCACTGCCGGCTGATGGCCGCCTGCTCTGTTGCGACGTGAGCGAGGAGTGGACCGCAATCGCCCGCGAGCACTGGGAGCGGGCGGGCGTCGCCGACCGAATCGATCTGCGCATCGCGCCAGCCCTCGAAACGTTGGCCGGCCTTCCAGCGGACACCGTGATCGACCTGGTGTTCATCGACGCCGACAAGACGAATTACGCGAACTACTACGACGCGATACTGCCGATGCTGGCGCCGAACGGTTTGATCCTGGTCGACAACGTGCTCTGGCACGGCGAGGTCGTCAACCCTGCCAACCAGGAGGCCGACACCGTGGCCTTGCGAGATTTCACGGCCATGGTGGCCGCTGACGAACGCGTCGATCAGGTGATCGTGCCGATCGGTGATGGTGTGACCATGATCCGCCGTTCGGCGTAGGTAGCCAGGCCCGCATGCGGCCGTCCGGACCAACACCGTGTAGACCAACACCGGAATTGGAACGAGGAGAGAACCCCATGGAAAACCGACTGCAGCGACGTTCGGCGATGGTGGTCGTACTCGTCCTCAGCCTGTTCGCCGCAGCCTGCCATCGTGACGGCCATGCAATCGACGACCCGCCGATCCTCGCCGTCGGCGATTTCACCTACGACGGCGCGTTCCGTCTGCC
>CBESNZ010000082.1:0-10698 GCA_965531045.1 uncultured Acidimicrobiales bacterium | reverse complement strand
CCCCACCCCGCCAGGACCCCGCCGCCTCGGCCGAGGATCCGACGTTGTACCCCGACGCGTCGCGCACTTCAGCCGCCCGGGCCGCGAACGCATCGGGATTGGCCGTCAGGTCCGCGATCCGATCCGGTACCGAGCCAATGTCGGCGGGGTCGACCACCTGACCGAGTTCATGCCGTAGCTGCACCTCGATCGGAACGATGTCGATATCGCCAAAGTTCGGGTTGTTGATCTTGGTGGGGACATCCACGAAGAGCACCGGTCGACCGAGGCTCAGGCTGTAGTCGAAGGCGGCGCCCGACCAGTCCGAGATCATCGCCGCTGAGGTGAGCACCGACTCGCGGTCGCGCATGTCGGTTTCGATCCGCACATCGGGTCCGAGTTCGGCCGCCAACGCTGCCGGCATGTCGGGGTGGTAGCGGTGCGTCATGGGATGCAATCGCACGATGACCTCGTAGTCGGCCGCAAGGAGCGCCTTCGCGGTCGCCAGCCCCTCGGACCGCTCCATCATGGCGTTCGGTCCCCACGTGCCAGCGAGCACGATACGTCGATCGACCCTGCTGACCGTGGACGCCTCGGCGAGCAGCTGATCGAGTCGACCGTAGCCATGCTTGACGAGTCGCTTCTTCTTGGTGCCGTAGTAGGCCTCGCTGGCGCGAATCTCCTTGGCGTGGTGCGGACCGACACAAAGCACCGTATCGAACTGATCAAACGCGCCGGGGCGGTACACCATGTGGGTACTCACGAAGGCGTGGAACAGGTACACGTAGTGCACCGCGTGCAATGACCGCTTCACGTCGTAGGTCCCGAGGTCGGGCGTGGTCGTGAGCAGCATGCCGGCCGACATGTCGCGAAACGCCACGGCCCGAACCGGACCATCGCCGATGTTGAAGGCGCGCAGATTCGGGTGCTCGCGTACGAGCTGGGGATCATCGGCCTCCGAGGTCAGGTACGACACCTGACAATCGTGGTGATCGAGCAGTCGATCCACGACCGGGCCGAGGTGGGCCCAGTCGCTTCGGCTCTCGGCGTACACGACGAGGCGACGCCACTCGTCGGGCAGTTTCTTGAAGGACTTTGCGGCGGCTTTGAGATCGCGCGTGCTCATCGAGGCTCCCCTACTGGATCTGAATGGATTCGATGACCTCGTTCACCACCGGCGTGAGCATGCCACGCAGGCTGTGCGAACCGATCACGACGTAGAGGCAGAACGCCCGGTCGCCCTGATGGAAGAACACCTGCTGGCCACCTTGGCCGGCTTGCGGCCGTTGCAGGGTGTGGGTCTGGAAGTCGTCCGCCCGCACCGACGTCGGGATGTGCTCCTGCGCGAACAGGGCGCTCGTGGCCGACTCGGCATCGTATTCGAGCAGGCAGACCAGCACGCCTCTCCGGCCCATGACCTCGACGGCGCCGCTTCCGAAGTCGCCCCGCTCGCTCGGCAGGGCGAAGTTGGCAGCGTGAAGCGCAGGTTGCTCGCTACCATCGAATGCCGTGCTCGCGGCAAAGGCCTGCTCTCGTCGATAGATCTGTCCGTCCCAACCGGTCGGCAGGTCGACGGACAGGCCGAACGCCTCGATCGTAGAAGTTCGGCGGCGGGCGGAAGTGTTACGGCGCATGACTGTGGCTGACCCTTAGAGCGTGGCGAGGCTGACCGTCGCGGCGATGCCGGCGATGGCCAGTGCTGCAGCGGTGGAGGTTCGGATGGGAGCGGCGGCGGCGTTGAGACGACGATGGAAGTTGCGGAGATCGCTGGGGGACTCGATCCGACGACCGGCCAGGATCAGGACGCCCCGTGCCAGGCCAAACGCCCCGCCGATGACAATGCCCCCGACGCCACCGACCAGGGCGGCGACGAGGACCATCAGGTACACGGCGGCGGTGGTGACGTACGTGGCGAGTCCGAATCCCAACTGGGCCCCGAAGCCGAAGCCATAGATCCAGTCGCGGTACGTGGCCAGCCAGTCCTCGCTGACCTGTCGATGCCACGATGGCAGGGCGCGACCAGCGGCTCGCACGTCGATCCATGCCGCGACGAGCGCCGCAGCTGCAATCGCGGCGACTGCGGCACGCTCATCGAGCACCATGCGAACGCCGAATCCGACGACCGTTGCCAGCGTTCCCAATGCCACACCGCCCACCATCGAGCCGACGATGTACGCGCTGACGGTCCGGGCCCACGAGGCATTTCTGGTCCGCTCCCCGAGCGGATGGATGCTCGAAAGCATCGATTCGCCTCAAGGTGACCAGGTCGAACGGATGGCGGCGACGAGCGCTACCGCGAGGCCAACGCCCAGGACGACCGGATTCATCGGTCGAGCTCCGACCCCGGCGCGTCTTCCGAGCTGGCGATGTCGAGGTACAGGCTCGGATCCCCGGGCAAAATTCCGGCAGCCGCCAACTCGTCGTCGGTACGCACTTCGCGAGATCGACCGCGAGCCCGAGATGACGGGGTCGACCCTCCCTGGGGGTCGAGGCCGGCATCGGCGGCGGCTTGATGCAACAACGACGAGACCTGCTCCCATGTCGCTGCGGCACCCTCGCCGATGACCGAGCCGCTCGGACCATCGACCAATAGGAAATACGGCGACACCGGGACGCCGTAGTCGTCCCACGCCTGGGAGCTCATCACGGTGGTGACACCGGCCGGTGCGAGTTCGCGCACCCGCGACAGGCTCTCGTGGTCGGGGCTCTTCGTGACGATGACGAGTCGCGTGTCGGCGCCCGGAAGCTGACGGGCCTCCGCTTCGCCGAAGGCATCCCAGAAACCGGCGCAGGTGAGGCATCCGCTCGAGAGAAACGCCAACAACGTGGTGTGTTGCACTGCGTGGACCGCCACCTTTGCCGAGCCACCGTCGAGCGTGACCCCGATCAGGTCGGTGGCCTCGGTCGAGCCCTCGACCCGCGGCTGTGAGACCCCCGGCCGGGTACGGAGCGCCGTGGTCTCCGACGTCGCCGCAGCGTCGGGATCGAGCACATCGTTGAGGCCGAGCTCATGAAGCGCTCGGAGTATCTCGGCATGACTCCGCAAGATGCCGACGACGAGGACCGCGAGCAGCCCGACCACAACCGCGAGGGTGACGACCAGGGCGGTCATATGGTCACCTGCGTGCAGCCCATGACGTTCGGCGCATGATCGCCCGCCTTGTCGATGGCGTACACACACACCTCGTGCTGACCTGGGGCCAGGTCGAGGTCGAAGCGGAAGCCATGATCGGGGCCATAGGCGGGGAAACGACGTCCCACGTTGTCGCGCGTCCGATCGGCGCGCCCACCGCCCGCATAGACACCGTCGACGTACACGTGCACGCCGATGGCCCGCGTGGTGTCGGGGTCGATCGCCCAGCCCTGCACCGTGAGCACCGAGCCGTTCGCGCTGACATCTTGGAGTGCACCGAACGGTGAGCCTGACCGCGGATCGACCGAATACACGCCGAGCAACGTGACACGGTTGCCGCCGACGCGGTCCAACGCAAACACCTTGATCTCGTGCGGTCCGGGCGACAACAACATCGCCCCGACGAATCCGCCGTTGCGGATGCCGAACGGCAGGTCGGACCGTTCGCGGTCGGCCAGCACCGCGGAGTCGAACGTTCCGTCGACGTAAAAGTGCATGACCGCCGGCAGCGTGGTGTCGGGATCGACGGCCCAGCCCCGGACAACGACGCGATCGGCACGGCTTTCGATGGCGTCCACGCCACCCACCGGCGAACCGCCCGTCGATGTGGTGGCGCAGCCGATTCGCTGCGCACGACCACCGCCGGCGGGCAAACCGTCAACACAGATCTGATGTTCGCCCGCGCCGACCGGAACGGTGACCTCGAAGCCGTGCGCGGCCTGACCGAACAAGTTGTCGAGGTCGACCCGAGGATCGTCAGCCACCACGGTGGCGACCGCTGTTCCGTCGACGGAGATGCGAACCCGCACCTGATCGGACGAGGTGGGGTCCACCGCCCACCCTTTGACGTGCACCGCTCCGGGAGCCGCACCGACGGACTCGACGACGCCGGTGACCGTATTGGCTGTGATCGAGAGCGTTTGGCAACCGATCTGCGTGTTCGCGCCGGCGTCTCGATTTATGGCGTAGACGCAGACCTCCTGCGTGCCGTCGGGGACCTCGACGGTGACGTCGAACCCGTGCCTGGCCCCGAACGCCGGGTAGTCGCGCTCGACATCGGGGCGATCGACGTTGGCCGCACCCCCGCCGACGTAGGAACCGTTTGCGAAGACATGGATACCGATCGGGCGACGGACATTGGGATCGAGGGCCCAGCCGCGAACGTTGACCTTGTTGGATCCCACCGCAACAGCAGCGTTGATCGCGCCGATTGGACTGCCGTAGGGCACGGTGAAGTTGCGGCAGCCGATCCGGCGGATGACGGCGCCGTCGACGATCGAGGCACAGATCGTCTGCGCGCCCGAGGCGACTGCGAACTTCGCCTCGAACCAGGCCACCGGTGGTCCGGCTGGTTCGGACTTGCCGACATCGGCGGCGCTGAGGTTGGCCGTGGTCTCGCCAAGCGTCGTGGCGCCAGAGGAGATCCGAAGGGTGCGAGCCGCGGTCTGCAACACGTAGCCGACGACGCGAATGCCGCCGGGTGCGATCTGGAGATCGACGACAGACCCCTCGGGATTGCCGGGGTCGGCCTGGAGGCACGGTCGATTGTGAAAGCGCGTGTTGTTGTCGGTCCGGACGGCCTTGGTGCATGTGGGATCGAGGGCCCACGGCGGTGTGCACGTGACCACGCGACACACGATTGGACCGAGGCACTGGACCGCCTGGTTGCACTGGCCGTACCGGAAGCCCGTGCAACCGGCCTTCCGATTGTTGCAACTGCCGGCACCGCAGCCGCACGGCGTGCCAGAGCAGGATCCGGCGCAGACCCCGCGAGAACCGCAGCCGCAACCGTTGCAGGGCGCATTGCAGTCGAGGTAATACCGCGGTTGCGGCGTGCCATTGTCGCAGTATCCGGACCCATCGGCTTTCCACCAACCGCCGTAGGTGGTGTTCGGCGGACACCCGTTGCTTCCGGTGAGCGTGCAGCAGAACTCGGTGTAGCCATCGCAGCACAGCGCACCGCAGTCGCATCGGCTGCCCGAGCAGTTACATATCGCGGCATAGGCGGTTTTGGGACGGAGTACGTAGGCGCTCGGTGCAACCGCCACCGCGCTACTCGCCAGGGCCGACCGACGAAGGAACCCGCGACGGTCGGTGCGACGTTCGAGAAACTGCGCAGCCTTGCGGACCAACGTGGTGCTCATGATGGGATACCTCGAAGCGAGAATTCGGCGACTGCTGCGGATCGTTCCGGGGCACTGGTTTGCGGCAGCACGGTGATCATGACGTACACGAGCCAACTCCCGAGGGCCACGAGCCCCAGAAACGGCACGCCGAGCCAAGGCTGGTCGGCGATGACCGCACCCAGGTCGTCGACCGGCCAAACGACAGCGGCACCCAACACCGAGGCCGAAGCCAGGTTGACGACCACATGCACGACGCTGGGCGGTGTGTCGATGCTTCCGAAACACCCACACGACGCCAGGCCGGCACTGCTGCGTTGCGCGGCGACGACGAAACCCGCAAACAGGAGATAGGCGACGGCGAGCAGTGCAGCCGCGACTGGACCGCCGAAGGTCAACATGGCGGCCGCCACCGCGACCTCGGCGAGGCCCATCAGCTGCACGAGGCGACGATTGTCGGGTAGCGAGAGCGCTCGGAGCGCGCTTTGCGTCGCAGCAGGCGTGCCGATCTTCAAGGCGCCGCCGATGACGACGATAACTGCGGCGATGAACACGGGACCGGCGAGCACGTCGCGACTGTAGCCAAACCTGTCGAGGTTCCCCACGACCGGGCGGCCGGTTAGTCTTTGCGGATGCCACCGACCCCACAGCGCGTGCTGATCGCAACCGCTGAGCCACTGGGCCAGAGGGCAGCAGGACCAGCCATTCGGGCACGCCACATCGCCGAAGAGCTCGGCAAGGCCGGCCACGAGGTCACCCTTGCGAGTACGGCGCCGACCCACGTGCGCGCCGACTCCGCCGGAATCTCGGTGATGGGTGACGCTGCCGTCCACGGCGACTACGACGTCATTGTGCTGCAGGGCAAAGTGCTCCTCGAACACCCGGAGTTGCACCAGAGCAAGGCGTGCATCGTCGTCGATCTGTACGACCCATTCCAGCTCGAAGCGTTGCATCGCGGCGGGTCGGATCGAATCCGCCGCATCGATCTCGGCGAGGGGGCGCTCCTCACGTTGGCCGACCAGCTCGCACGAGGCGACTACTTCCTCTGCTCGAGCGAGCGGCAGCGCGACTTCTGGCTTGGCCACCTGTCGGCGGCCGGCCGTCTCAACGCCGCAACCCACGCCCAGGACCCCACCCTTCGGGCCCTGCTCGACGTGGTGCCGTTCGGTATCAGCGAGATCCCACCGGTGAACGCCGGATCGCCATTGCGGGCTGCTCACCGGTTCGGTGACGACGATCCCGTGTTGTTGTGGGCGGGTGGCTTGCACGACTGGCTCGACCCCCTCACCCTCGTCGATGCGGTCGACATCGTCCGCCAAACCGTGCCGACGATCCGTCTGGTTTTCTGGGGTGCCGCGCACCCCAACAGCGAGCTGGATGTCCCGGTGCTGGTCGCCCAGACCCAGGAGCGGGCCGAGGCGCTCGGCCTGTGGGGAGAACACGTGGTCTTCCATCCCGAGTGGGTCCCCTATTCCGATCGGGGCGGGCTCCTGCTCGACGCCACGATCGGGGTCAGCGCCCACCACGACCATCTCGAGACCCGCTTCTCCTATCGCACGCGGTTGCTCGACCATTTGTGGGCGGGACTCCCGACGGTGGCCACGGGCGGAGATCCGCTCATCGCCAGACTCGAAGCGGCAGGGGCGGCGCGCACCTGTGGTCCAGAAGACCCGCTCAGCCTCGCAAATCAGATTCTGGCCTTGGTCACCGACCCGCAAGCGTTGGCGGACAGCGCAGCCGCCGCGACCGAGCTCAGCCGCGAAATGACCTGGCATCACACGCTCGCCCCGCTCCTCGCCTACCTGAGCGCGCCGGAACGCGCCGCCGATCTCACCGACCGAACGCTCGCACCGATCGTCACGAAGCGGCGACCGAAGCTGCCCCTCCTACCGACGCGCTATGTCGAACGCGCGCGCCGACACGCAGCCGAAAAGGGCCCCGCCGAAGTAGCACGCCGTGCCCTTGGCAAGCTGGGTCGCAGGCGTCTGTGATCCACTCCCCAGCGCCGCGCCCGCGTCTGCGCATCGTCATTCTCAATCACAACGCCGGGCCACTGCTGCGCCGCTGCGTCGAGTCTGCCGTGCAGGCGACGTGGGTCGGCACCAAACACATCGTCGTCATCGACAACGCGTCGGCCGATGGCAGCGCCGAAGCCGTACGGGAGAGTTTCGACGACATCGAGTTGGTGCGACGCAGCACGAACTCGGGTTTCGGGGCCAACAATCACGGCCTCTCGAACCTCGACGACGTCGATGCCGTGCTACTGCTCAACCCCGACGCCATCGTGGGCCAGGACGCGCTCGGGCTGCTCTACGATGCCCTCATCGGTGCTCCCGACGTCGGTGCTGCGTGCCCGCGCATCGTGTTCGACCAGCGTTTTGCCGAGTTTCCGATCTCGCTCGACAACGGGATGGCTCGCGTCATGCGGGTTCTCGCCGGCGGCCGGGACGTCACCGCGCAGTGCCACGCAGTCGGCGGGGCCTACCGGATGCCGCGCTCCGACGGCGCATCCTGGTGGTACCTGGGCGATAGCGCCGTTCTTCGCGTCCCGGTCGATCTCGGCCCGCTCACCATCACGGTCGGCGCTGCATCTCCGACCACCGTCGAGATCGCTGGGGTCGCGGTGCAGGCCGACCGCTCCGGCACCGCCATCACCGTCGACGTCGACCAACCCGGGGTCGAGGTGATCCAGAACGCCGGCTCGTTCGTCACGGCCGACGGCACCGGCCACAATCGTGGCTTTCTCGAAGGCTCCTCGTCGCTCCACGCACCGGTGCGCGATGTCCCGACGTGGTGCGGCGCTGCGGTCATGTTGTCGCCGTCCTATCTCCGAGATGTTGGCGTGTTCGCTCCCGAGTTCTTCCTCTACTACGAGGACACCGATCTCTCGTGGCGAGGAAGAGCACGCGGCTGGCGGTACCGATACGTGGACGCCGCCACCGTCGGTCACCGTCACTCCGCCACGACGGGCCAGGGCAGCCTGCAGACCGACGTGCTGCAGCAACGCAATCGACTGTTACTCCTCCTGCGGAACGCTCCGCTGGCGACTTCGATCGGCGCGCTTGCCACCAGCAGCGCGGTCGCGGCCCGCATGGGCGTTCGTGCGTGGGTGAACCAGCACCGTGGCGGCGACGCTGACACCACGCTGGCCCGCCGTCGAATTCGGGGCGTGTTGGCGATCGGTAGCCAATTGCGGTGGGCTCGACGGTCCCGACGGTCGGTACGTTTACGTCGCCGACTCCCCGACCGCACCGTCGCGTCAAGGCTGCGCGGCGACGATTAGAGTTCGACCGTGCAAATCGTCTATCTGACCAACCGGCCGGCGGTCTTTCACCAGACGCTGTCCCATGTTGCGCACTACATGCCCTTTGTCGACGACATCGTCGCGGTTTCCCCGGCGAGCGAGGCAATGGCCGTCGCGCAAGCTGCGCACCCGGCATGCGCCGTCACGGTGCTCACGGACGAGGAGATTGCGGTGGCGGCCGGGATCGACATCGAACACCTCAAGGCCACCGACCACACCAGCCGCAATTACCTGATCCGCACGGCCATGTTGCAGCACGATGCCATCGCAGCCGAATTCATCATGGCCGACGACGACAATCGACCACTGCAGCCGCTCACCGTCGACACGTTTCGAACGCCCGATGGCCGGGCCCGGCGCTACTTTTTCTACGAGCTGGACGGATGGCAACGCGACGAAACGCCGTTCGACCAGGGTTTGTCGAACACCCTGCTCGTATTGCGGCGTCTGGGACTCGAACGCCCCCTTGCGTACGCCTCGCACATGCCCCAACTCATCGACCGCGAGCTGTTCAAACAGGTCGCGCTGCAGGTCCAGGACGCGTCGGCGCGCTATCCGGTCGACGAGTGGTCCATGTATTTCAACCTGGGCCCGGAGCTCGCGCCGCATCGCTTCGCTCCGCCCGAACCCTTCGTGACGCTCGGCTGGCCGCAGTTCCCGGGAGAATGGCCGACCCAGGTTCGTCCGGCCAACTATTTGTTCGAAAACCATCACCCAGAGCTCTATCGCGAGCGCGGATTGTTTGCCGGTCTCAATCCCGAGCTGCATCTCGACACCGCCGAAGCCGAAAATCTCGAGAAGGCGGTTCGTTGGCACCGTCTCGACCTCGCCGTGCGGCGACTCGAGTTTCCGGACGACATCGACAATCCCTGGATTGCCGGTCAGCGCAGCCGGAAGGCCTTTTTCAAGAGTGCGAGGGCCGTGAAGAAGCTGGTCGACTACGCAAACCTCGATGACCGGGCCAGCATCGCCGACCTCACCGGCCGGGTACGCATGCTCGAAGATCGCCTCTCCGCCATGGAGGCGGCGGCCCCGAATCCTGACGGGCCGGACCCTGCCGAGCGCGACCACCCGTGAGCCGACCACCCGTGAGCCGACCGCCCATGAGCACGGCAGGAACCGTCGCGCCGCCAGAGGATCTGCCGGCGGCATCCTGGTCGACCCCGGCCATCATTGCTGCCGGTGTGGCGGTCCTCATCGGCATCGTGTTGCGCTTCGTCGTCGACACACCGCTGTGGCTCGACGAGGCATTGTCGGTGAACATCGCCGAGGTCGGACCGGACGGTTGGGTTGACGCCCTTCGCCAAGATGGTCACCCGCCGCTGTACTACGCGCTGCTGTGGCTGTGGAGCGATGTCTTCGGGACCACCGACGCATCGGTACGGGCGCTTTCGGGCGTCACCTCGGTCGCCATTCTGCCGCTCGCCTACCTCGCGGGAAGACGGCTCGAGAATCACGCCAGCGGCATCGTTGCGGTGCTGGTCTTCGCGGCATCTCCCTTTCTCATCCGGTATGGCACCGAAGCCCGGATGTATGCGTTGCTGAGCTTGCTGGCACTGGCCCTGTGGCTCCTGGTCGATTCGACCCTCGAACGCGCCACGCCGCTGCGACTGCTGGGGGTCACCGTCGTAACCGCCGCCTTGCTGTACACGCACTACTGGTCGATTTGGCTCCTGGGTGTCTCGGGGCTCGGCTTGTTGTGGCTCGGTCGTCCCTCGGCCGGACCAGCGGACTTGGTTCGAAATGCCCGCAAGTGCGCGGCGGCGGTCGTCGCTGGCGGCGTGTTGTTCCTCCCCTGGGTGCCGGTGCTGCTCGACCAAATGGCTCATACGGGAACGCCGTGGGGCGGTCGCGCTCGCCCGGCTCAAGTACTCTCCACCACGATCTTCGAGCTCGGCGGCGGGCCGCGGTCGGAGTCACAGCTGGTCGGCGTCGCCATCGTGGTGCTGATGGTCGCCGGGTTGTTTGCCCTCCGCACGTCCGACGGCTCACTGTCCTTGCCGATGCGGGTGGCACCCGCGGCCAGGCGGTTGGCATTTGTGGGTGGCGGCACGCTGGTCGTCGGTTCGCTCATCAGCTTCGCCACCTCGAACACCTATCAACCGCGTTACGCAGCGGTCATCGTGCCACTGCTGTTACTGCTGGTCGTGCGCGGCGTC
>CBESNZ010000081.1:0-10717 GCA_965531045.1 uncultured Acidimicrobiales bacterium | reverse complement strand
GTCGGAGAGGCCAACCAACTCGAGGATTGCCGGTACCTGCTTCTGGATGACGTGATTCGGTCGGCCGATGACCTCGAGTGCGAACGCCACGTTCTCGGCGACCGTCTTCTTCGGGAGCAGCTTGAAGTCCTGAAAGATGCAGCCGATATTTCGACGCAGGTACGGCACCTTCCAGCTATTGAGCTGCGAGATGTCCTTCCCGGCGACGTAAATGTGGCCCTGATCTGCGGTTTCCTCACGGTTGAGGAGGCGGATGAAGGTCGATTTCCCCGACCCCGAGGGGCCGACGAGAAAGACGAACTCGCCCTTGCCAATGTCTACGTTGGCGTCGCGCAACGCGGTGACGTTGCCCTTGTAGACCTTGGAGACCTGTTCCAGTTTGATCATGAGTCGGGGATCATCCGAGGTGGGGGAGATTACGAGGGGCGTCGCCGCAAAGACCTGCTGCGAGGACCCGAACACGCTATCAGCGAAGGATCGCGACGTAGGTTCGCCCCGACGATTTGCTTGCGAAACCATTTGGCTATGGCTTTGGTTGTGGCCTTGGTTATGGCTCGATCCAGTGCCGTTGCACCGCCGCCACCGCCTCGTCCCCGGTCACCCCCAGCTGGCGTGCGGCTACGACGAACGCGTCGGCAGCAGCGCCGAGTTCGCCCGCCACAGCCTTTCGTGACAGTCCCTCGCCCGGAGCGATCGCGGCCAAGAAGGTTCCTTTGTGCCCACGGCTCTCGACCACGCCGCTGGATTCCAGCAGCGCGTACGCCTTGGCGACGGTCCCCTTGGCGAGCTTGAGGTCGTTGGCGAGCTGACGAATCGTCGGCATCCGCGTGCCCTCCGTCAGGGTGCCCGTCACCGCCATTCGCGTTATCTGCTCGCGGATCTGCTCGTAGACGGGAAGCGCCAGGTCGGCATCGACTCGAAGGATCACCGTGCCGCCATTCGCACCAGATCCGGAATGCTGGTCTGGCGGCTACGCACGTACCAGACGATGCCGCCGACACCGAGCGCCAGCACGAGGAGATCGAGATCATCGCCGAGCGACGCCACCCCGAACGCCAGCGACAGCAGCGCAACCGCGATTGCCGGCCTCGTGAAACCCTGTGTCGCCGCGAGATAACGCAGGACGTCGTCGGCCTCGCGCATGTCGGCCGACAGCGCCGGTCGAGCTCGGGTGACCACCAGGCGCTGTAGTGCCATGACCGCAATCACGACGGTGATCGCCGTTGCGCCCCAGGCCAGCGGGACGAGGCCGCCGTCGGCCGAACCGAACAACGAAATGGCGCCCAGGAAGAGCCCTCCGAGCGCGGCGACCGCCAAGGCGATCGAGTCGCTGCGCAGGGTGTAGTCGTCGACGTTCCTCACGCTCATGTCCGCCACCCGTGCGCCGTCGCCCCGGCGGCGCAGCACATGCAACTCGGCCATGGCGCCGCCGAGCGCGATTCCGCCCAGGAGGCCGAGCAGCGCCGGCGATGCGTCGCCATTGACCATGAAGCCGACACCCAGGACAAACCCGACCGCTCCCCCGACGTATCGGTAGTAGCGAGAGCGGCGCATCCACCGTTCGACCAGTGCTTGCCCGCTGTCCGACGGACTGATCTGTTCGGCTATCGGGCCGGACTGGGCGTCGTACCCAGCCAGGTTCAGACCCAGCGTGACCACTGCCCCTGCGAGCAGGATCAGCAGGCCGATGGCAGCGGTGTTGGGGCCACCGCCATCCTGCGAGACATTGGTGACCAGCGCGAGGCCGAGGACGATCGGCGCAGCGAGCACGAGCCAGGTGCGCTTGGCAAAAAAATCAGCGAGAAATGTCTTCATGGCTTGGCTGTTCATTGCAGTACCTCACAGGCAAGGGCCAGCGGCCCGGCTCCATTCACGTAGCGGTCGCCCACCTTGGCGGTCGGGGTGTTGGACTCGTCCCAGACGGGGTCTTCGCCTATGCGTACCGTTCGCGAGAACGGTGGGAGCGCTCCGTCGCCGAAGTCCATCGTGACCGTGACGACGCCCCATGGAGCATCGCCATCGACACATGACGTGGGCTTGAACCAAACACGCAACGCCGTGTCGTTGTTGTCGCGCTCGAGGATGGCGGGAAGCGGCTCACCAGCATCGATCGCCGTGGTGTCCTCGTGAACCAAATCGACATGCACCAGTTCCGCTCCCGGCGCATCGAACGATACGTCGGTAATGCGCACGTCGCGGCCGCTGTAGTTCGGCAGCCAAACATACGCGCCCACCGCTCCGCGTTCCCCGTCGACCAAAAACGGTCGGTCGGAGCTCCAACTGCTGTTGTCGAAGGGCCGAGGTATCAGGTAGCCGGAAATATTGGCCCAGGCGAACGTCGCGGCGAGTGCGAGCAGCGAGACCGACAGCACCAGCTTCTTGCCAGCGCTCGTCGGCGGCGGAATCAACGCGTCGAGCTGCGTTTGCAGCCCGTCCTGCGTTGGTGTGGTGTCCTGTTCGAGGACGTTCATGGACCGTATCTCCTTGGCGATTGCCGCCCTTGTACCGTTGTACTAGTACAGTACGACAAGCTCTTGTACTCGTCAAGTGGTACAAGCCAAAAAGAATGAAAAACGGGCGAGAAAAGTTACTCGGCCAAGGCCTGACTGCGGTTCCAGCGCAGGTACGCCTCCATGAAGCCGTCGAGATCGCCGTCGAACACCTGCTCGACACTGCCCACCTCGTGCTCGGTACGCAGGTCTTTGACCATCTGGTAGGGCTGGGTGACGTAACTACGGATCTGGCTGCCGAAGCCGACGTTCTTGGCTTCGCCGGCGATCGCCTGAATGTCGGCATCGCGCTGTTGGCGTTCGAGATCGAGCAACTTCGCCGCCAACATCTGCATGCAGCGGTCTTTGTTCTGATGCTGGCTGCGCTCGTTCTGGCACGACACCACGACGCCGGTCGGCAAGTGCACGATACGCACGGCCGAATCGGTCACGTTGACGTGCTGGCCGCCGGCGCCGGATGACCGATACGTGTCAATGCGCAGGTCCTTCTCGTCGATCTCGACCTCGTTGGCCATCGCCTCGAAGAACGGCACGACCTGCATCGATGCGAAGGCGGTTTGGCGCTTGCCCTCGTTGTTGAACGGTGAGATGCGCACCAATCGGTGCACGCCGTGCTCCCCGCGCAGCAGGCCGTAGGCGTAGCGGCCCTTGATCATGAACTCCGCGGTCGAGATGCCGGCCTCGGTTCCTTCGTTGATCGACTCGACCTGGAACTCGAAGCCGCGGTTCTCGGCCCAGCGCTTGTACATGCGAAGCAACATGTCGGCCCAGTCCTGGGCATCGGTACCGCCCTCACCGGATTTCACCTGACACACCGCATCGGACTCGTCGTACTCGCCGACAAAGAGCGAACGCAGCTCGAGCGACTCGAACTGCGCAGACAACTCGTCGATGGCCTGGCGCAGTTCTGGCTCTTGCGATTCGTCGTCCAGCTCGCGGGCCATCTCGTGGAGCTCGGCGACGTACGTGACCTGCTCGGAAAGTTTTGCGTGCATCTCGAGATCGTCGGTGATCGCCGACAGCTCGGTTTGCACCTCGCGCGCGGCGTCGGCATCGTCCCAGAGATCGGGGCGCGACATCTCGGCTTCGAGTTGCGGACGCCGGGCCGCCAACTCGTCGATCTTCAGATAGGTATGTGCCTCGTCGAGGCGCGTGTTGAGCGCCCTGATTTCGTCGGTGAAGTCCTGCACGAAACCGCTACTTCCCGTGGCATTGTTTGTACTTCTTGCCGCTTCCGCACGGGCATGGCTCGTTGCGGCCGGTCTTTTCCCACTCGGTCTTCTGCACCGGCTTCTGCGGTGACGTGTCGAGTGGCTCGGCGCTCGCAGGCGCCTTGGTGGCCTGGACCGCCTTGGCGGCCGGCGCCTGGCTCATGCTCTGAGCCGGGCCCGCGGGAGCCGAGTACGACACGTTGTCGGGGTCGGCGACGGCCGGCTTCAGCGGTTCCTTTTTCGCCTGTACCTCGACCTGCACATGCATGACGTACTTGACGAAGTCCTGCGCGACGCCGGTCATGAGCGCGCCGAACATCTCGAAGCCCTCGCGCTGCCATTCGACCGCGGGATCCTTCTGGCCCATAGCTCGCAGGTGGATGCCGTCGCGAAGATGATCCATCTCGTAGAGGTGTTCACGCCACCGCTGATCGATGATCTGCAGCATCACCTGGCGCTCGACCTGGCGCATCACCGTCTCCCCTACCTCGGCTTCGCGAGCCGCATAGTGGGCGGTGGCCTCGGCCATGAGCATCTCGTAGAGCTCGTCGGTGGTGCCGGCCTCGCCGAGATCGGCTTCGCTGAACTCCGACGGCCAGTACGTGAGCACCTCGGCCTGCATGGTTTCGAGGTCCCAATCCTCGCGATGCTCAGAAACGCAGAACGTGCTGATGAGCGAATCGACCGCATCGGCAAGATACTGGATGGCTTCTTTCCGCAGGTCGGCACCGTCGAGAATCTGATCGCGGCGCTTGTAGATGATCTTGCGCTGCTCGTTCATCACCTCGTCGTACTTGAGCACGTTCTGGCGAATCTCTGCGTTCTTCTGCTCGACCGTGTTCTGGGCGCGCTCGATGGCCTTCGTGACCATCTTGGCCTCGATCGGCGTGTCGTCGGGCAATGCGCGGCCCATCACCCAATCCATGGCGCCGCTGGCAAAGAGCCGCATGAGGTCGTCGTCGAGAGACAGGTAGAACCGACTCTCGCCGGGGTCGCCCTGACGGCCTGAGCGGCCTCGTAGCTGGTTGTCGATTCGGCGGCTCTCGTGCCGTTCCGTTCCCAGCACATACACGCCGCCGAGCTTGCGGACCTCGTCGCCTTCGGCCTTGCACTCGGCCTCGTACGCCGCGACCCGTTCGGCGAACATCGCCTGACCTTCATCGGATTCGAGCTCGATGTCGGCGCCTTTCACATCGCGCTCGGCCATGATCTCGGGGTTTCCGCCGAGAATGATGTCGACGCCGCGGCCGGCCATGTTGGTGGCGACGGTGACGGCACCCAGGCGGCCGGCCTGCGCCACGATGTCGGCCTCGCGAAAATGCTGCTTGGCGTTGAGCACCTCGTGGTCGATGCCACGTTTCTCCATGAGTCGCGACAGGACCTCGGACTTCTCGACCGATGCCGTGCCGACCAGAATGGGCTGCCCCTTGGACGTACGTTCGGAAATATCGTCGATCACGGCCTCGAACTTGGCGGGCTCGGCTTTGTAGATGAGGTCGGCGTTGTCCTGGCGAATCACGGGCATGTTGGTGGGGATCGGCACCACCTGAAGTCCGTACGTGCCGGCGAGTTCGGCCGCCTCGGTCTCGGCGGTACCGGTCATGCCGGCGAGCTTGTCGTACATGCGGAAGTAGTTCTGCAGCGTGATCGTGGCGAGCGTGCGGTTCTCTTCCTTGATCTTCACACCCTCCTTCGCCTCGACCGCCTGATGCAGACCATCGGACCAACGCCGACCTTCCAACACCCGGCCGGTGAACTCGTCGACGATGTTCACGTTGCCGTCTTGGATGATGTAGTCCTTGTCGCGCTGGTACAGCTCTTTCGCCTTCAGCGCGGCGCCGAGTTGATGTACCAAGTTCGCCTGCACCGCGTCGTACAGATTTTCGATACCGAGTGCTCGCTCGACGGCGTGAATGCCCTCTTCGAGCGGCGACACGATGCGCTTCTCTTCGTCGACGTCGTAGTGCACGTCGCGCTGCAACCCGCGCACGATGCTGGCGAATTGGTAGTAGAGCTTGGCGGCGTCGGCTGCCCGACCGGAGATGATGAGGGGCGTGCGCGCCTCGTCGATCAGGATCGAGTCGATCTCGTCGACGATGCAGAAGTTGTGGCCCCGCTGCACCTGTGCCTCGCGCGACATCGACATGTTGTCGCGCAGGTAGTCGAAACCGAGTTCGTTGTTGGTGCCGTAGGTGATGTCGGCGTTGTACTGCTCACGCTTGTATGCGCTGTCTCTCTGGCCGGGTATGACGAGCCCGACGGACAGGCCGAGCCACCGGTGGATTTCGCCCATCCATTCCGCATCTCGGCTGGCGAGATAGTCGTTGACCGTCACGATGTGGACGCCCTTGCCCTCCAATCCGTTGAGATAGGCCGGCAACAGGGAGGTGAGGGTCTTGCCCTCGCCGGTTCGCATTTCGGCGACCCATCCCAAGTGCAGCGCAGCGCCACCCATGAGTTGCACGTCGTAGTGGCGTTGCCCGATGGCGCGAGACGAACCTTCTCGCACGACGGCAAAGGCCTCGACCAACATCTCGTCCAAGGTCTCGCCGTTGTCGAGGCGAGTGCGGAACTCGCCCGTCTTCGCTCGCAGCGCGTCGTCGCTGAGCGCCTTGTATTCGTCTTCGAGCGCGTTGATGTCAGGCACAAGGTCTTTCAGTGCCTTGAGCTTGCGCCCCTCACCGGTCCGGAGTACTCGATCAAAGATTCCCATAGCAGGTGCAAAGTCTAGGCCGCACCAGACCGTTGCAAGGCGCGCTAGCGGATTGCCCCACCGGCGCGCAACGCGGCGATCTCCACACGGCTGAAGCCGGAGTCGGCGAGGACGGTGTCGGTGTGTTCGCCGACGAACCTCGGGGAAGGCCGAACGGTGCCGGGGGTCTTGTCCAGACGTGGAATCGGCACGAGTTCGGTACTTCCCGGCTCGAGGAACGCCCCGCTCGTGTGCTTGTGGGTGGTCGCCTCGCTGAACGTGAGCACCGGCGCAAAACACGCATCGGTTCCTTCGAGCAACTCGGTCCACTCGTCGCGGGTTCTGGTTGCGAAGACCTGCGCGAATCGATCGCGAAGCTCCGGCCAGCGCGGCTGATCCCACTGGGACGGCAGGTCTTCGTCGGCCAGCCCGATCTTGCCGAGCAACAACGCGTAGAAATGGGGCTCGATCGGCGCCACGCTCACGTACTTTCCGTCACTCGTTTCGTAGACGTTGTAGAACGGCGCGCCGCCATCGAAGAGGTTCGAGTGCATCTCCTCGGTGTGGAAGCCGGTCTGCGCCATTCCGTAGAAGACGCCCGCCAGCGACATCACACCATCGACCATTCCGGCGTCCACCACCTGCCCCTCCCCCGTTCGGGCCGCGCGGAACAATGCGCAGACGACGCCATAGGCAAGATTCATCCCTCCGCCGGCGAAATCGCCCAGGAGCTGCAGGAGTGGCACCGGTGGCCCGCCCGCGGGACCGCAGGCTCGGATCGCGCCGGTGAGCGACTCGTAGTTCAGCGAGTGTCCGGCGGCGTGCGACAAGGGACCGTCCTGACCCCAGCCGGTGAGCCGGCCGTACACCACCTTGGGATTGCGCGCGTGTGCGACCTCGGGCCCCACACCGAGTCGCTCGACCACTCCGGGGCGAAAGGACTCGAGGATGACGTCGGCCCCCTCGACCAAACGCAGCACCGCCTCGACGCCCTCCGGATTCTTCAGGTCGACCCCGATCGACAGCCGGCCCCGGTCCCACGACGAGTGCCCCTTCTCCTCGGGATGATCCTCCACCTCGGCGGCGCGGTCCACGCGAATGACCGTGGCGCCCATGTCGGCGAGCTTCAACGAACAAAACGGCAGTGCTCCGAGCCCGGCCAGTTCGATCACGCGCACGCCGTCGAGCGGGCCGAGTGGCTCATTCGACGGGGTGTCTGTTGCGGTGGAGGGACGGTCGGCGGCCATGGCGGCGACGGTAGCGCTGAACCGTCTCGCATCCCAGTTGCCCACGCCGGGGCCGGCGTCGGTTCAGACGTACTGTGTGGCGGCGTCGGTGTTCGACGGCCACGCCAGCTGCGCAATCTGCGCCGGCGAACTCGGGCGGGCGAAGTAGAACCCTTGCACCAGGTCGCATCCGAGGGCTCGGAGTCGTTCTGCCTGGACAGCGTTCTCGACCCCTTCTGCCACTACTTGGAGCTTGAGGTTTCGGGCCAGCGTGATCACCATCTCGACGATCGGCGTAAATTGATGCTCGTCCTCGAGCTCCGACATGAACGAACGATCGATCTTGACGATGTCGATCGGGAATTCCCGCAGGTACGTGAGCGACGAGTAACCGGTACCGAAGTCGTCGATGGCCAAGCAGATGCCGAGTTCGCGCAATTCGTGCAGCGTGGCTATCGCCCGCGCCAAATCGTCGAGAAGAACCGTTTCGGTGACCTCGAGCGTGAGGAGGGTCGGATCGACGCCCGTCTCGTCGATCACGTGCTTCAGGACCTCGACACAGTCGCTGTCGGCCAGTTCCTTGCCGGAAAGATTGACCGACATCCGCAGTGGGCGCTCCGGATGTGCGGTGGTCCATTCGACGAGTTGGAGACAGGCTCGACGAAGGATCGTTCGGCCCAGTCCAAAGATCAGATCCGTTTCTTCTGCCACCGGGATGAACTCCGCCGGGGACACCGCTCCAACGCCGGGCCGGTCCCACCGGGCCAACGCCTCGACGCCGCTCATCTCGCCGGTCGCCAGGTCATAGATCGGCTGGTAGTCGCAGTACAGCTCGTCGTTCTCGATCGCCTTTCGAAGCGCCGTGCCGAGGTCATGGCGGGCGTTGATGCGCTCGCGCATCTGCTCGTCGAACACTTCGATACGGTTCCGTCCACCTTGCTTTGCCCGGTACATGGCGACGTCGGCATTGCCGATCATCGTCTCGGTATCGCTCCTGCCGTCCTCGTTGACCACGATGCCGACCGAGAATGACGTGAACACTTCCTCGCCGCCCAGATTGAAAGGCTTGATCGCACTGCTCGCCACTCGGTTCGCAACGATCAACATGTCGTCGGCGTCGCGCAGCCCTCGGGCGAGCACGACGAACTCGTCGCCGCCGAACCGTGCGACGAGGTCCGTGGGGCGTACCGCTTCTCGCAATCGATTGCTGACCTGACACAGCAAGTCGTCGCCGGCCTGGTGACCAAGCGTGTCGTTCACCGACTTGAAGCGATCCACATCGAGGAACAACAGGCCGATCGGCCGCGATCCGTTTCGCAGCTCGACGAGCGAGTTGTGGAGCTCGCGCACCAGGACCTCGCGATTCGGCAGGCCGGTAAGTGCGTCATGCTGCGCCTGGAACTCGAGCTGTTGCTCGAACTCGAGGCGCTCCGACACATCGCGCATCAACGCGGTGTAGGTGTGCTCGGGGCCATCATCGATGCGGCTGACGGTCAGGTGGATGGGCACGCGCGAACCATCGCTGCGTTTCGCCCATGCCTGCAGGCCGAGATGACCTTTGGATGCCGCCAGCGGGAGGAGCCCATGGAGGACATCGGCGTCGGTTTCGAGCTCGGCCGTCGGCAGGAGGAACAGACCCACGTCCCTCCCGACGAGCGACGACGTCGGGAACCCGAGGATGCGCGTCACCGCTTCGTTGAACTCGAGCAACGACCCGTCGCCACCGATGTGCATGATGCCATCGGCCGCATGGTCGAGGATGGCTCGAATCCGATTCTCGCTCTCGTGCAACAGCCGGTTCGACTGCTGTAGTTGCGACGTTCGCTCGGCCTCGTGGCCGGCGATGTCGACCAACTCGTCCGTCATGTCGTTGAACGCCTGCGCCAGCGTTCCGAGCTCGTCACCGCTCGTCACCGGCGCACGTCGGTCGAGTGCTCCGCCGCTGATTGCGGTCGCGGCGTCGGTCAGCACCCGAATCGGTCGCGTGATCATCGCGGTGACGATCCAGCTCAGCACCAGCACGATGGACGCAGCGATCGCGACAGCCGCGACCACGACGGTACGAAAATCATCGGCGACGACGAGCGCCTCGCTGCGATCGACCTTCACGACGAGGCCCCACCCGGAAAGGTCGAGCGAGCGGGTGACGACGAGGGTCTCGACCGAACGCGAGTCGACGTACCGTGGGAGGGATACCTCCTCGCCATTGAGCGCCCGGATCTCGGGCGCGTCTGCGTCGCCGGCGTCGATCACGGTCTCGAACGCCCGCTCACCGCTGATGCGCTGGGGCGCGATCAATTGCGCATTGCCCGACGCCAGCCGTTGGACCAGCGTGACTTCGCCGGTCTCGCCAAGCCCGCGATAGTCGGTGGTCGAATCGTTCAATGCGGTGAGTTCGACCTCGAGCAACACCGTGCCCAGACGAACGCCATCGACGCGCACGGCCGTGTGCGTCACCGAGACGGTCTGGCCTCGACGACCGGTCGTGACGAACCCCAGTAGCTGTTGACGTTGCACGGCGTCGAGCGCCCCACCATCAACAAAATGCGCCGCGCTTGGTTCGGTTGACGTGATGATCGCCGCGTCGGCGTCGAGCACGGTCACGGAGACGATGGGAAAGCTCACCAGGCGAAAGGTCTCGGTGCGAAGAGCGGCACGAAGCTCATCGTTCGACGGATCGAGCGTCTGCGCTTGGAGCGCCAGCTGCAACGAACGGTCCGACGCCACCTGGTTGACCAAAGTGATGTCTCTCGACACCTGATTGTCGAGCTGTTGCTCGAGGGCGTTGGCGGACAACTCGAGCCGCTTGAGCGCTTCGCGCTCGAAGCCGTCGGCCTGGCGCTGATACGCCACCACCCCGAGGCCGATGAGCGGCAAGATCGACACGAACAACAGGCTCGCCAAGATCTTGGTGCGTACGGAGGTAGGTCCGAGCGCGACGCGCGAGGGGGTCGGCGTTGCTCCCGTTCTCTCGATTGCCACGTGGCTCATCAACTACCTCGGTTGGTGGTATTTTTCCTATCGGCTCATGACGGCGGGGCATGAGCCGGAGCTCCTGACCGCGGGGCCCCGGCCCCT
>CBESNZ010000080.1:0-10805 GCA_965531045.1 uncultured Acidimicrobiales bacterium | reverse complement strand
ACCGGCGCCGTGATCGCCCGTTGGGCGAGGAGACCTTCGGTTTCTCGAAGTAGTTGATCGATCAAGCCGATGAGGCGGGCGTTCAGGACCGACGTGAGGGCGCGGCGAGGGCCATCGAGTTTGGCGGAGAGTTCGTGGCTACAGGTGACCGGCTTGTCGGTCCGTTCACGCAGCATCGTGCGCACGGCCAGTTCGTGCTCGGGGTTGCGCACCGCGAACTGGCCGGCCACGGCGAATCCGACGACATCGCCGGGAAGCCGGTCGATGCCGGCCTCGACCGCGGCGATGTCGAGTGGGGCCAGGGCGGTCCCGTGCGAGTCGTGGCCCCCGGCGACGACCACGACGGGATCGCCGTCGAGAGCGTCGCGCAGGCCGGCCCGATCCAGAGCATCATCGTCGAATCCGACGAGGAACAGCGCGATCCGCCCACCGCGTCGCTCGACCAATGCGTTGGTGGCGAGGGTGGTCGACAACGAAACGAGACCGATCGGTTGGATCGAGGCTGCGCTATGGGCGAGCACCCGGTCGATGGCCTGGCCGATCCCGATCGAAAGATCGATCGGCGTCGTCAGTGCCTTCGCCGATGCGACAACGCCCGCTGCGCCATCGAGTTGGTCGTCGACCAAAACGGCATCGGTATACGTGCCACCGGTGTCGATTCCCAAGAGCAGCGCCATCATGCAATCCTACGCAGTCGCCGCATCGTCCCGACGGTGGGCGGACGTCAGCAGGACAACACGCCGACGAGCATGTTCGTCAGATTCTCCTCATAGGCGGTGGCCGACAGCGCCGTACCCGACGGTGCCGGGGGGCCGCTGTCGAGATTCCGAGCACGATCGGCGAGCGATGCGGTCATCAAGAGCACCATCGCGTTGACGCGTTCGATCCGGACGGACGGCTCGACGTCGGGCGGCCGGTGTTCCAGCGCCGACAACGCGAGGGTGAGATTGGGCCATCCCTCGACCCCCTCGTTGCGCCACGAGCCAACCGCTGCCATCACCTGCGCAACGATGCGCAGGTACCGGCGGCCCGACACCGTGGCCAGGCAATCGACCATCGGCCGGACCAGCGCGGCCACGATGGCCGATGTCGACCCGTCCTCGCCGATGTCGGCCAAGAGCGCGCCCCGCTCGGCGTCGATCGGATCGCCGTGTTGGTGCAACAGATAGTCGAGCACGCCTTCGCGCGAGCCGAAGTGGTAGCTGATCGCCGACGCGTTGCGTTGGCCTGCGGCCTCGATGATTTCGCGCGACGGCACCTGCCAAATGCCGCGCTCGGCGAAGAGACGCTCGGCCTCCTCGGCGAGGTGGGCTTTGGTATCGGTGCGGTCGCTGGGCATGTCAGCGTCGCCGGCTACAGCGGCAAGAGCGCGGTGTTCGGGATGACCTCGACGTCGATGCCCTCGGGCAACGGATTCGCGAACTCGGGGAACACGGGCTTGGCCTTGGCCCGCATCTTCGTCGTGCTGTGCACCGGGTCCTTGTCGTACTCCGGGATCACCTTGTCGCCGAACAGCTCGATGACCTCGAGAATCTCGTCGTGTTCCAGGCCTTCGCCCGGAAGCCCGAAGACGACCTGGTCGCAGCCGACGGATTGATAGGCCTCGACCTGCGCGGCCACTTCTTCCGGATTTCCACACAACATGTAGCCACCCTCGATCGCCATGTCGAGAATCTCCTCCGTCCAGCCCGGATCGACCGGCGCCTGCGGCCACGTGATGGCGTCTGGCGACTTCGGCATGGTGTCGTGGTAGAGGTTGACCATGGTGACCAGGTAGCCCCGGCCGTGGGTCATCGCGACCTCGCGTGCCCGGTCGCGATCTTCCAGACAAATGACCGCGTTGGTCATCATGACGTTGTTGTTCTGGTATTCGCCGATCTGGTCGGTGACGTTCTCGGCCGCTTCCTTGTAGGACTCGATGCGGCCCTTGAGGTTGAAGATCGGTTCGAAGTTGAACGCGATGGCACCGATGCCGTGCGACCCGGCTTTCGCAAAGGTCGCCGGGTTTCCGCAGGCAACCCAGATCGGCGGGTGGCCAATGCCATGCGGCTTCGGGTTGATGTTGTGGGGGGTCGGAACGCTGAAGAACTCGCCTTCGAACTGGTAGTCCTTCTGGCGCCACATGCGGGGAATCTCGTGGATGACCTCGTCCCACATCGCTTTGGTCTGCGACGGCTCGGTGCCGTTGAAGGTGTGGAGCTCGTGGCTGCCGGCGCCGCGACCCGTGCCGAACTCGTACCGGTTGTTCGTGAGGTGATCCATCATCGCGGCGCGTTCAGCGATGCGAACCGGATGTTCCTTCGTGGTCGGGAGGCTGGTGATGGCCGTGCCCAGATGAATTCGCTCGGTCTGCCCGGCGACGTAGCCGATCATGGGCGCCGGGGCCGAGAGGTGACTGTACTCGACGAGCCCGTGGTGTTCGCCGAACCAGGCGTACTTCCAATTGTGCTTGTCGGCCTCGATCGCGTAACGCGCTTCGCGCATCAATGCCTCGTGCTCGGTCGCCCGATCGTGGGCGGCCGGGCCCGGGATGTAGCCATTGAGGAAGACACCGAATTCCATTGCACAAACTCCAGAGGTTTCTAATGCGTTCCATTAATCTGGTGCAGGGGCGAAGGCTTGTCAACTGCCCGAGGAGCACGCCTTCCAGAACGCCCGGTACGTCGGGTAGGTGATCGCCTCGGTAACCCAGCCGGCGGCCACCAGCTCGTCGTGGAGCCTGGGGAGGTTCCGCCACGGAACACCCATGTCGACGTGATGCGCCAGATGCCAGCCGGTATTGAACGGAACCATCCAGAATCGGGCCGGTCGAGACTGACGAATGACATGGGTGGTTTCCCGCCGATCCTGCGAGCGGATCATGCCGCCGTGCTCGGCGATGGCTCGCAACCGGTTGGAAACCTTCCACAACGTCGACCACGAGCCGATCCACACGACGTAGGCCACCGGACGACCGAAGCCGACTGCCACGCCCAACATGACGGCGTGCGTGGTGAGAATCTGCCACGCCTCGCGTCGACCTTTGGCGGCCGCCTGCACGACGACGCGCAACTCCTTGTAGGCACTGACGCCGGTTGCGTCGCGGCGAAGTTTACGACGCCAGGAATCCGCAGGAATCGGATAGCCGCTGTACAAGCGCAGATCTGGCTCGTCGGGCCCCATCTCGTCGCGGTGATGAGCGAAATGTGATCGCCGATACACATTGAACGGTTGGAATGTCGGGTAGCCGCACACAAATCGGCCGACCAGATCATTCGCGGTGCGGTTGGTGAACAACAGCCGGTGGGCCGCCTCGTGGGCGAGAATCGCAAGACACACGTGCCCCCGGGCCATGAACACAAACGCCACCAGATAGGCCCACCAGGTATTGAGGTAGGCGGCGACGATCACCAGCCCGAACGATTGGGCTACGGCGACGAGCACCGTGAACACGTTGCGGACATTGGAGATATGTCGCAGCTCGTCGCGCAGCTCGCGGGTCGGCTTGGCGCGGGCGTTGAGCCGATCCGTCGGCAACACATCGGGCCGGTGCTCGAGCGCAGGCACCATCGTCGTCGACATGGGTTGATGGTAGTCACTACGCTCCCTCGCCATGGCAACGAACCCGCCGTCTACGGCGGTACATCCGGAGGCGCCGGGACCCTCGGCAAGCTGGTCGTTTCCCACGGCGATGCGCATCGGCGCGGGCTGCGTTGCCGAGGTCGCCGCCACGTGCACGCAACACCACATCACGAACCCGCTCATCGTCACCGACCCCGGCATCGCCGAACTGCCCGTTCTCGATGCGGTCTTCGGCTCCTTCGGTCGGGTGGTACCGGTGTTCTCCGCTATCCAGCCCAACCCCATAGGCGCCAACATCGACGCCGGCGTCGTGGCGTTCCTATCCGGGGTCCACGACGGCGTGATCGCACTGGGCGGCGGTTCGGCCCTCGATTGCGGAAAGCTCATCGCCTTCGCCGCCGGGCAGACCCGCTCGATCTGGGATTTCGAGGACGTCGGCGACAACTGGACCCGTGCCGACGCCTCCAGGATCGCTCCGGTCATCGCCATACCGACGACCGCCGGCACCGGGAGCGAGGTCGGACGCGCCGGGGTCGTGATCAACGAGAACGAGCAGCGCAAGGTCATCGTGTTCCACCCGAAGATGCTGCCGGTTGCGGTGCTGTGCGACCCCGAGCTCACCGTCGGGCTTCCCGAACGACTGACCGTCGGCACCGGCATGGATGCCTTGTCACACTCCCTCGAAGCGCTGTGTGCGCCGAGCTTTCACCCCATGGCCCACGGCATCGCAGTCGAAGGCTGCCGGCTCGTGCTCGAGCACCTCCCCCGCGTGGTCGCCGACCCGGGTGACCTGGCGAGCCGGACGCAGATGATGGCTTCCGCTTCGATGGGTGCCGTCGCCTTCCAGAAGGGACTCGGAGCAATGCACGCGCTGTCGCACCCCATCGGGGCCGCCTTCGACACCCACCACGGCATGACCAATGCCGTCGTCATGCCGTATGTCCTGGACGCAAACCGTTTGGTCGTCGAGCCCACCATCGACGCGCTGGCCGCGTACGTCGGCATCGACGGGGGCTTCGGCGGCTTCCTTCACCACATCCTCGAGCTGCGGGCCGGCCTCAACGTGCCGAACACGCTGGTCGAACTCGGCGTCGATCCGGGCCGGGTGGACGACATCGCGGCAGCAGCGGTGGTCGATCCGTCCGCGGCCGGCAACCCGCAACCGCTCACCCACGATCTTGCGGGCGCCATATTCACCGCTGCATGCAAAGGACAATCATGACGCCAGAAGAACTCCACGACGCGGTGCAGACCGGCACCATCGACACGGTCGTCGTCGGCTTCACCGACCACTACGGCCGGACGCTCGGAAAACGCTTCGATGCCGACTTCTTCCTCGACAGCATCGAGACCGGCACCCACGCCTGCGACTACCTCCTCGCGGTCGACATGGACATGGAACCCGTCGAGGGGTACGCCTACGCAAACTGGGCCGCCGGCTACGGCGATTTCCACATGGTCCCCGACCTCGACACGCTTCGGCTGGCCGCCTGGGCGCCCCGGACGGCGTTCGTGCTCTGCGACCTCGTCGACGACACGAGCGCCTCACCGGTCAGCGTCGCACCCCGGTCGATCTTGCGTCGGCAGGTCGATGCCGCGGCCGACGCGGGGTTCGTCGCGCAAGCCGCGAGCGAACTCGAGTTCTTTCTCTACCGCGAGACCTACCGCGACGCGCACGCCAAGGGGTACGCCGACCTGACGTCGGCAGGTTGGTATGTCGAGGACTACCACCTCCTCCAGGGCGCCCGGGTCGAGGACTACGTCGGTGCGGCACGCCGAGCCTTGCGCGACTCCGGCGTCCCGGTCGAGAACTCGAAGGGTGAGGCCGCCGTCGGGCAGCACGAGCTCAACATCCGCTACGCGCCGATCCTGACGATGGCGGATCGTCACGTCGTCATGAAGCAAGCCATGAAAGAACTCGCCGATCAACTCGGCGTCGCGGTCACGTTCATGGCCAAACCCGACGGCGAGCAGCCCGGCAACAGTTGCCACATCCATCTCAGCCTGTGGCAGGACGGCGTAAACATCTTCGCCGACCGTACAGACGAGAGCAGGCCAGACGAGAACAGTCCAGACGAGAACAGGCCAGACGGACGCAGCGACATCTTCCGCTGGTTCCTCGGCGGGTGGATACGTCACACTCGTGACCTCATGGTGTGTTACGCGCCCACCGTGAACTCCTACAAGCGGTACCAGAGCAAGTCGTGGGCGCCGACGGGACTGGCGTGGTCCACCGACAACCGGACCACCGGATTCCGCATCGTCGGCTCCGGGTCGAGCTTGCGTATCGAGTGTCGCCTTCCCGGAGCAGACGCCAATCCGTATCTGGCCTTCGCGGCCGCACTGGCCAGCGGCCTCGACGGCATCGCCAATCGGATCGAACCGCCGGAAGAGTTCAGCGGCGATGCCTACGAGGCGGACGACATCGACCGGGTCCCCACCACGCTCGGCGAAGCGGTTGCACGGTTCTCGGCCAGTTCCGACGCGCGTCGTCTGCTGGGAGACGACGTCGTCGACCACTACGCCCACTTCTACGCCGTCGAGCAAGCCGCCTACGACGCGGCGGTGACGGATTGGGAGCGCCGCCGCTACTTCGAGCGGATCTGATGCGTCAACTCCAGAAACTGCGGATCGGGTTGTTGCTCTGCGACCACGTCGACGAGCAACTTCGAAACCATACCGGTGGCGACTACGGCGAACTCTTCGGCGCGTTCCTCGCCCGGGCGGCCGACGCCCACGGCGGGGTCGAGCTCGACGTGGTCCCCTACGACGCCGTCGGTGGCCAACTGCCCGAACGGCCCGACGAATGTGATTCGTGGCTCGTCACGGGGTCGCGCCACGATGCGTTCGCCTCCGACAAATGGATACTCGAACTCCAGGCGTTCCTGCGAACCGTGGTTGCTCACCGGCAGCAACTTGCTGGCATCTGCTTCGGCCATCAGCTCATCGCGATGGCTTTGGGCGGCACCGTCGAGCGAACCGATCGCTGGGCGGTCGGACCCCAACACCTCGCGCTCGACGCCACGCCATGGTCCGACGCCGCCTCGGTGTTCGTGCATGCCATGCATCGCGATGTCGTCACCGCTCTCCCCGCCGGCGCAGCGGTGATCGGCAGCGGAACCACCTCGGCCATTCCGGCCTATCGCATTGGCGACAATGTGCTCTGCGTCCAGGACCACCCCGAGTTCCCCACGGCGTATGTCGAGGCGCTCATCGAGGGACGGATCGATCGCATCGGTGCCGCCGTCGCGACCGCTGCCCTTGCCGCACTCGCGACACAGGCCACGCAAGGCGATGTTCTGGGAAGCGCCATCCTGGCGTTCCTCGCCGATGACCGCAGCGCATCCCGCTGACGGTCCTACCGGCAAGGTCAGTCGTCGTTGGGGTTGTCGCCGACGAGCCCGAACTCGGCCCGCTGCGGATCTTCGCCGCGAATCATCGAGACCGGATCGCTCCCGCGCCCAGCACCGGAGACGGCAGCTGGCGCCGGAGCGGCGAGAGGACGCACACAGAGCGTCACGGGATCGACCTTGATCAGCTGATAGTCGGGCCCCGGGCTGGTACCGGCCGGGGCGCTGCTCGCCCACGTGAACCCGGCGCCCGTCACGGATCCAGCGCCTGCGGTCCATGACAGACCCAGGTTCTCCGTGTCGCCGGTCTTGCACGTCAACGAACTGACGAAGTTCCCCGTCGGCGACTCGATGAGGTTCCCGAACGTCGTCGTGACCAATCCCGGGCCCGTGATCGTGTTGATGTTGTCGACAAAGCGCGACGTCTGCGGGCAACCCAAGCCCCGGCCGTTGCGGTCGATGTCGATCACCAAGGTCGATGCCGTGCACACCGTTGCGCCGGTCGAGTCACTGAACGTCAGCGCCACGTCCCAGCTGTCACCGTTGGCATGGTTCGACATACCGATGATGATTTGACCACCGCTGATATAGAACTGGGGAGACGTTCCGCCGCTCAGGTTGGCGGTCACATTTGCCGTGACCGTCAACGTTCCCGACGTACCGGTCGCGACGTATCCGGTCGCAACCGACCCGCTCGCGGTACTCCAGCTGACCGTCGACGAAACGCAGCTTCCGGTTCCGGCCGAGGCCCGGTCGACGCGAACGATCGAAGGCGCCACCCACGTTGCGCCGAGCGCGGCGGAGCCAGCCAGCATCTGCCGGCGGGTTACGCCTCTGGGCGCGGGCGTTGTGGAGGGGTCGGGCGTCATGAGGTAGGGCCGAAAATGGCCTTACCGGTATCTTCGGCGCTCGCCGTCGCATATGAAGCAAATATCCCACCTCTGACACATGTGTCAGGCTGCGGCGCGGGTCTTTCGCAGCACCGGATCGGCCAGCGCAAGCCCTCTGTCGGCGATACGCATGACCCGCCCGGCCGCTCCGGGCGTGTCGGCATCGACCAGGTTCCCCATCACCTGCAGCGTGAGGTTGGAAATCGCCTGCGTCCCGACAGCCAATCGCAGGCCGTTGCGAAGGATGAACGGGTGGCCGATCAGGAACGAGAATCGGCGGCCGGTTCGTAGGAACGAATCGAATCGTTCGCCGATCAATTCGTCGTACCGTTGCGGTGCGGTCGCCGGGTTCTCCAGGAACAGGTCGGCCGCCAACATTCCGGATTCGAGTCCGTAGTCGATGCCCTCACCGTTCATCGGGTTCACCAGACCGGCCGCATCACCAATGGCGACCCAGCCGGGACCATGCCGCTTCGTGACGCTCATCGGCAACCGCCACGCCCGGGGTTTCTCGATATAGGGGCCGATCTCCCATTCGTCTCGCACGGTGTCGGCGTAGAGATCGCAGAGCGTGTTGAGATTCAGCTTCTTGAATCCCTTCATCGTGGAGAGCGCGCCCACGCCGAGGTTGACGGTGCCGTCGCCGGCGGGGAACATCCAGCCGTAACCGGGGATCGGCGTGCGGTCGGGGGCCCGCATTGCCAAGGACGCCTCGAGGTACCGGTCGGCGTGCCGGGGGCTTTCGACGTAGGTTCGAATCGCCAGCCCGAACGGCTCGTCGTCCACCCGCGTAGCGCCGAGTTTTCGGGCGACCGCGCCCGGGGCACCGGTGGCGATGATGACGAGGTCTGCAACCCATCGTTCTTGCCCGGTGCCGGTGGCGATCTCGACGCCCGTGACGCGGCCGTCGTCGTCGATCACGGGATCGGCCGTGGTGTTGTACACGATCTCGGCCCCGGCGGCCGATGCAGCCTCGACCAGGTGGGCGTCGAGTTTGCGTCGCGGCCAAACCGCCCCATGGGCCGGGAAGCGTCCCGTTTCGGGCCACAGCAGCTCGCGCCGGGTCTTGCCCGCGATCATTCTGAGGCCGTCGATGCGGTGCGCGCCGTCGTGCTGTCCGTCGAGCAGGTCGATGTCGAGGGCTTGGAGCGCGCCAACCGCACGGGGTGTCAGACCGTCGCCGCAGACTTTGTCGCGCCCCGGCCCTGCCTTTTCGAAGACGACGACCGACACCCCAGCCCTCGCTGCCTGGATGGCAGCGGCTGCACCGGCTGGGCCGGCGCCGATGACGATGACGTCGCGTTTTTGCACCCTTCTAGGGTGCCCGATTTTGTGCGCCACCCTGCAGCTGAGTGGCGAATCGTTCTACTGGTTCTGGGTCTCGCAGCTGGGGAGCAGCAGGTCGACACCGTTGCCGCCGTCGCAGGTGTCGATGCCACGGGAGCCGGCGAGGATGTCGTCGCCGCCGCCACCGGACAGCATGTCGTCATCGGCGCCGCCGCGAACGTAGTCGGCACCGGAGCCGCCTTCGAGCACGTCGTTGCCGGCCGAGCCGCCCATGTGGTCGGGACCGCCCTCACCGAAGAGCATGTCGTCGCCACCGCCGCCCTTCATGAAGTCACGGTCGTCGCCGCCCCGCATGATGTCGTCGCCGTCGCTGGCGCGGATCTTGTCGATGCCGGGGCCGCCCCAGATCGTGTTATTGCCCCGGCCGCCGAAGACACGGTCGTTGCCGTCGCCGGCACAGATGATGTCGTCGCCGCCGAGCCCGAAGATGCGGTCGTTGCCGCCGAGTCCGAAGATGATGTCGTCGCCGAACGTGCCGACCAACGTGTCGTCGTCCTCGGTGCCCTCATGCGTGGGCGTGAGGCCTTCGGTACAAGGATCGGTCGCCGGCGGACCCTCGGTCGTCGTCGTGGCCATCTGGGTCGTCGTGGTCGGCGGATTCGGATCACCGATCGGGATCAGCAACGCAGCTCGTTCGACCTGACCGGCATCGCTTGCGACGACCGCCTGCTTCTCCACCACGTTGATCGTGATCATGGCCGACCAGTTACCGTTGGCGTCGGCGGCGAGCGGAATCAGGTTGGCAAGGTCGCAGGTCGCAATGGAGATGGACGTCGTCGTGCCGTCGGGCGCCGTGCACCCGAGGAGAAACCCTGCCCACATGGCGGAGAATCCCGAGCCGGTAACGGTGAACGCCTGGGTACCGGCGGCTTCGACCCAGGGCGGGTCGACTTCTATCGATGGCTCGGCCTGCGCTCCGGCGCTACCGACAATCGAAAAAGCCAGCAGCGTCGCGATCGCTGCCAGTGTGGCGAGAATGCCCAGTTTCTTCATTTTTCGCTCCCCCCAAGGAAGTGTTCACGCGCGTGTGCGTGAACACGGAGAGTAGCTTTGTGGGACCGAACAAACGAAATGCGTGTGCAAGAAATGTGGCAGGCGTCACCTGTCGGCCGTCGCCTTGCGGGGACCGCGGACGGGTTACCGGAAGTCTTGTCCGGTGAGTTCCTCGCTCAGCGTCCACAGCCGTTCGGTCGTCGCGTCGTCGAGCAGGTAGCTCATGAAACCGTTCGTGCCGGCGTTGCCGCCCTCGACACCCAGGCCGCAGTCGGCGAGGTAGGCGCCGTTGTGCTCGGCCAGCTCCGGGGCGACCGCCGCCCATACCTGTGTGGCAGCGCCCGCTTCGACCGACTTGAACTTGAACGCCGGCTCGCCCTCGGCGCCGGGGTCATCGCCCTCGGCTTCGGCTCGCGCCTTGCTGCGCTGAACCATTTGCGCCATCAGCTCGTCGGTGAGGTGCCGGCCGAGCTCGGTCATGATCCCACCCGGATGGACGGCGAAGGAAAGCCAACCGTCGTTGCCCTTGTGCTGCGCGATACCTCGGCTGAACAACGCGTTGGCGGTCTTCGCCCGACCATATGCGCCCCAAGCGTCGTACTCGGTCTGCTCGAAGTTGATGTCGTCGAGATGCACGTCGCTCGCCGAGTGACCGCCCGACGAA
>CBESNZ010000079.1:0-10821 GCA_965531045.1 uncultured Acidimicrobiales bacterium | reverse complement strand
CGATGCCATCGGTGCCGGGCTCGGCGGCTGCGGCGGCTCGCAAGGTCGCAGCGTCGGCCGTGCCGAACGCGCCCGGCATCGCCCCCGCGTCACGAATGTGGCGGGTGAGACGACGGGTGTCGATGCCGGCGATGCCGGGGATTCCCATCGCGGTGAGCTTTGCGTCGAGATCGTCGGTTGCCCTCCAGTTGCTGCGTCGTCGGGCGAGATCACGGACGACCACGCCGCGGCAGAACGCACCGCGGCTTTCGTTGTCGATGTCGGTAACCCCGTAGTTCCCGATGTGCGGATAGCAGAAGGTGATGATCTGGCCCGCATAGCTCGGGTCGGTGATGACCTCTTGGTAGCCGCTGAGCACGGTGTTGAACACGACCTCACCGCTCGCCACGCCACCCGGGGGTGCGGCCCCGATGGCCTCCCCCTCGAAGACCGTGCCGTCGGCCAGAACCAATTGTGCTTCCCTGATCTCGCTCATCGGCCCCTCATTTTTCAGCCTGTCCTTCATCAGCCCGTCCTTCATCAGCCCGCCCTTCATCAACGCTGCGCCTTTCCGTCGCGCACAACCACTTCGCCGGCCAGGACGGTGTGGGTGACCCGACCCTTGACCGCCCGCCCTTCGTAGGGAGTGTTTGCGCTCTTACTCGCCATCTGCTCACCGTGGATGCTCCACTCGACATCGGGATCGAAGACGACCAGGTTCGCCGGACGGCCGGGTGCGATTGGACCACCGTGGATCTCGTCGATGCCGGCGATTTCGGCTGGTCGCCACGACAACAACGCCAGGACCTGCTCGACCGGCAAGTCGAGCTCGGTCAGCGCGAGCGCCAACGCCGTTTCGAGCCCGAGCATGCCCGGAGGCGCCTCGTCGAACGGCAATTCCTTGTCGGAGCGGGTGTGCGGAGCGTGATCGGTGGCGATCGCATCGATGGTGCCGTCGGCCAAACCCAGCCTGACCGCATCGACGTCGGCCGCCGTGCGTAGTGGCGGGTGCACCTTGTAGACGGCGTCGTAGGAGGCGCACGCTTCGTCGGTCAGGGTGAAATGATGCGTCGTGGCCTCTGCCGTCACCGGCAAACCCTCGGCTTTGGCGGCGCGGATCAGCTCGACGGAACGCCCCGTCGACATGTGCTGGAAGTGCACGCGAGCGCCGGTGCTGCGGGCCAGAGCGATGTCGCGCTGCACCATGAGCTCCTCGGCTTCGGCGGGCTGACCGGGGATGCCGAGCTTGCTCGACCACTCGCCCTCGTGCATGTAGCCGCCGTGCGACAGGGCCTCGACTTCACAGTGTTGCGCCAGGCAAACCATCTGCCCACCCGTGTGGGCGCCGAGGCCGACCGAGTACTCGAGCGCGCGTTTCATGAGGCGATCGTCCTGTACGCCGGAGCCATCGTCGGTGAAGATTCGCACGCCGAGTTCTGCCAGCTCAGCCATTGGAGCGAGGACCTCGCCTTGCCGACCCACCGTGATGGCCGCCGACGGGTACACGTCGCACAGCCCGGTCGAGCCCAACTCGATGACCTGGTTGATGACCGCCGCCGAGTCCATGCACGGCGTCGTGTTCGGCATGGCGATGATCGCGGTGTATCCGCCGAGCGCTGCACCGCGGGCGCCGGTCTCGATGGTCTCGGCGTCTTCCTTGCCCGGTTCGCGGAGGTGGGCATGAAGGTCGACGAAGCCGGGGGCGACGATGCAGCCGGTTGCGTCGATCACGTCGACACCGGGATCGGCGTCGAGATCGGCGCCCACCTCGGCGATGGTGCCATCGTCGGCGATCAACACGTCGGCCATGCGGCGGCCGGTGGCATCGATGACCGAACCGTTTCGAATGAGCAGACCGTTTTGAAGGAGAGGGCCGTTTCGAGGGGGAACGCTCACGCGGTTTCTTTCTGTTCGGTATCGGGATGTACGGATGTGACGACAGGACGCAGATCGGTACCGGCGCCCAGCAGGAGGTACAGCACCGCCATGCGGATGGCGATGCCGTTGCGTACCTGATCGAGCACCACCGTACGGTCGAGGTCGGTGATGTCGCCGGAGATTTCGACGCCACGGTTCATCGGCCCCGGGTGCATGATCAACGCGTGTTCGGGCATCAACTGCACCCGCCGCTGGTCGAGCCCGTAGCCGGCCGTGTACTCACGCAGCGAGGGCACCAGCGCCTCGGCCATACGTTCGCGCTGCATCCGCAACAGGTACACCACATCGACGGTGGGCAACACGGCGTCCAGGTCATGGCTGGTCTCCACCTGCCAACCTTCCGTCGAAGGAGGGAGCAGCGTCTGGGGCGCCACGAACGTCACGTTGGCGCCGAGCGCCGTGAACGCGGCGAGGTTGCTGCGCGCCACCCGTGAGTGCTTGATGTCACCGACGATGGCGATGTGGCGGCCCGACAGATCGGATCCACTCGCGAGGTGCTCACGAATCGTGTAGCAATCGAGCAGCGCCTGGGTGGGGTGCTCGTGCCAGCCATCGCCCGCATTGACGACCGAAGCGTTGGTCCATTGCGCGATCTGGTGCGGAGCGCCGGCGCTGCCGTGGCGAGCCACGATCGCATCGACGCCCATCGCCGAAATGGTCTCGACCGTGTCGCGCAACGACTCGCCCTTCTTCACCGACGACGATGCGACGCTGAAGTTCATGGTGTCTGCCGACAACCGTTTGGCCGCGGTTTCAAAGGACAGCCGGGTTCGCGTGGAGTCTTCGTAGAACAACCAAGCGATGGTCTTGCCCCGAAGCGCCGGAACCTTCGGAATCGCCCGGGCCCCGACTTCGGTGAACGTGTCCGCCAACTCGAGGATTTCTTCGATGCCATCGCGACCGAGATCGTCGATACCGAGCAGGTGCTTCATTTCCGCACCTCCCCCAGCTCGACGCCCTGCGGCGTGACATCGACCGCCTCATCTCGACGCGTCGGTAGGTTCTTGCCGATGTAGTCGGGACGAATCGGCAGCTCGCGATGTCCGCGGTCGATCATGACCGCCAGCTGTACCGCTTGTGGACGGCCGTAGTCGGTGAGGGCATCGAGCGCAGCCCGGATGGTGCGACCGGTGAACAACACATCATCGACTAGGACGACGATCCTGCCGTTGAGGTCGACCGGAATGTCGGTAACCGACTCGGGCATGACGGGCCGTAGCCCGATGTCATCTCGATACATGGCCACGTCGATGGAGCCAACGGGTGGGTGGTGGTCGGCCACCTCGAGCAGGTTCTGCGCCAGGGAATCGGCCAGCCACACTCCCCCGGTTTGGAGGCCGATCAGCACGACGTCGTCGAGACCCTGATTTCGTTCGAGGATCTCATGGGCCATGCGCTTGAGGGCTCGGGTCAGGTCATCGGCGGTCAGCACCTGGGTCCGGGCGACAAAAACGCCCCCGAATGGGGGCGTCATCCGCCGTTCGCGATCGGCCATAACAGTCCACTTTCGTCCGTATGGGCCTCTCAGGACCCACTTCACGGTTACTTCCGCCGAGAAACTAGCAGCGGACTGTTTCTCTGTCGCACTCGGCGAGTGCGCCAGAGAAACTACCGGACTTCGTCGCGGATGCGGGCCAGCAGGCCGTTGACGAACGGTGCAGATTTTTCGGTCGAGTACTGGCTGGCCAACTCGACGGCCTCGCTGATCACGACGCCGGGCGGCACGTCGGGGGTGTAGGCAAGCTCGAAACAGCCGATGCGCAAAACCAGCCGGTCGATCACCGGCATGCGGTCGACGGTCCAGCCCTTGGCGAACGAATCGAGCAGCTCGTCGATATCGGCCTGGCGGTGTTCGATGCCCTCCACGAGCATGGCCGGGAACGGTTCGAGTTTGATGGGCTGCGCGGCGGCGACCTCACCCGGCGTCGCACCGGACATCTCGGCCTCGTACAACACCGACAGCGCCATCTCGCGGGCTTCTCGACGGGAGCCAACGTCGGCGAACGGCTCGGTGGCGGCCATTCAGGCTCGACTGATGTATTCGCCCGAGCGCGTATCGACCTTGATCGACTCGCCCGAGTTCAAGAAGAGCGGCACCTGTACGACCTTGCCCGTCTCGAGGGTTGCCGGCTTCGTTGCGCCCGACACTCGGTCTCCCTGAATACCCGGCTCGGTCTCGGCAATCGACAAGATGACCGACGCCGCCAACTCGACGCCGATGATCTCGGTGCCGTGCATGAGCAGGTCGGCGTTGTCGGTTTCCTTCAGGAAATCGGCTGCATCGCCGAGGGCCACCGGCGGCACGCTGATCTGGTCGTACGTGGTGTTGTCCATGAAGACGTAGTCGACCCCGTCGCGATACAGAAATTGCATCTCGCGACGGTCGATCATCACCCGCTCGACCTTTTCGCCCGCTCGGAACGTCCGATCGATGTTTGCGCCGGTACGCGCGTTCTTGATCACCGTGCGCACGAACGCGGGACCCTTTCCGGGCTTGACGTGCTGGAAACTGACAACGCTGAACAGATTGTTGTCGATCTCGAGCGTCATGCCGTTCTTCAGATCGTTCGTCGTGATGGTGGGCATGGGCGCAGCCTTTCGGTGCCGGGCAGCAGGTTTTTCAAGGAGACGGAAAGCTCAAGAACAGGATGTCTTACAGCAGTACTTATTCGAGCAGTGGGATCTTCGGGGAGCCGGTCAGCACCTGAGCACCGGTCTCGGTGACCAGGACGAGGTCTTCGATTCGGACGCCGCCGTGCTCGGGCACATAGACCCCTGGCTCCACGGTGATGACATGACCGGGGGCGAGCGTAGCAGCCGACGTGCCCGCAATTGCAGGACGCTCATGGATATCGAGACCGACGCCATGACCGGTTCCGTGCATGAATTGTTCACCGTAACCAGCGGCAACGATGATCGATCGACACGCGTGGTCGATCGCGCTGGCGGCCACGCCGGGGGCCACCGCGGCAACGCCGGCAGCCTGGGCTGCGGTGACCAGGTCGACCATCTCGCGTTGTTCGGCACGTGGCGGACCGATGACGAACGTGCGGGTCATATCCGATCGGTACCCGTCGACCACCGCTCCGACATCGATGATCACCATGTCGCCGGCCCCGATCGGCCTGTCGGTGGGGCGAGCGTGCGGTTTTGCCGCATTGGCACCGGATGCAACGATCGTCTCGTACGCCGGACCGGTCGCACCCAGGGTTTGCATGACCGAGTCGAGCCGGTTCGCGACCTCGCGTTCGGTCGCCCCATCGAGGCCGTCGGATTCGACGAGCTGTGCGAGTGAGTTGTCGGCGATGGCGACCGCCGCCTGTATCCGTTCGATCTCGGACCGGTCCTTGACCGCACGGAGATCTTCGACCAAGCCGTCCGAGGGAACCAGCTGCAGTTTCGGCAGCCAGCCCTCCAGCTGCCGTTGCTCTGCCCACGTGATGCTGTCGGCTTCGAGACCGAGTTGTTCGGACCGGGCCAGAGCCTCGACCAGTTGGGCCTTGCGTCGCGAGTACGCAGTCGTAACGTCAACGTCGACCCCATGGGCCTCGATCTGGTCGGGAGCCTGAATCGCGTAGCGGCCGTCGGTCAACAACAACGCCCGATCGGGCAACACCAGCAGCTGGCCGTTCGAACCGGTGAATCCGCACAGATAGCGGACGTTGGTGAGATTGGTGACCAACAACGCGTCGAACTCGACACCGAGGCCGGTTTGGATTGCCGCGAGCCGAGCCGCGCCTTGCACCGATGCGAGGCCGGTCGGCCCTGGGCGGCTCACGAGGTGCTCGGCATCATCGCGCAGAGTGCGTCGCGCAGAATCGCAGGATCGATGCCGGTGACCACCTCGACGCCGCTTTCACCATCGAGCACGAACGTCACCCCGTCCAGGGCTTTCTTGTCGCGACCGAACAGTGCGAGGAGCTGGTCGGGGTCCGCCGTGTCGGGTAACGCCGTGGCGTGGTCGTACTTTGCGACCACCCGATAATGCTCGGCCAACCGATCGTCGTCGATGCGACCGAGCCGGAATGCGACCTCGGCGGCGTACACGAGTCCGGTTGCGACCGCTTCGCCATGGCGAAGGTCGTACCCGCCCGACGTTTCGAGCGAATGAGCGAGCGTGTGCCCGTAGTTGAGGATGGCGCGACGGCCGCCTTCGCGTTCGTCCCCGGACACGACGTCCGCCTTGATCTGGACGCAGCGAGCAACCCGCTCGTCGATTGGCAGCTCATCAAGTCGGCCGCCGCCCAAGAAGTGGTATTTGGCCAGCTCACCGAGGCCTGACTTGTATTCACGGGGCGGCAGCGTGGCCAGCGTGTCGACGTCGCACAGCACCGCGCTCGGCTGCCAGTAGGCACCGACCAGGTTCTTGCCCTCGGGCAGGTTGACGCCGGTCTTGCCGCCGATCGCTGCGTCGATTTGGCCCAGGAGTGTCGTCGGTACCGACACGAACGGGATGCCCCGGTGATAGGCCGATGCGGCGAACCCGGCGACGTCGGTGACGATGCCGCCACCGACCGCCACGACCACGTCGTTGCGGGTGAATCCCGCCCGACTCATTTGCCGACACAGGTCTTCGACGGTCGCCATGGCTTTGAACGCTTCGCCGTCGCCGATGACAAACGTGTCCGCATCGATCCCCGGGTCGACCTCAACCCCGATGTTGGCCTGCGTGATGATCGCCGCTCGCTTGGCCGTCGTCGGCATGACTGCGGCGAGTTCACCGGCGACGCCATGGCCGATCAGCACGTCATAGCTGCGTTCGCCGAGATCGACCGGGACCGTGATCATCGAGGCGCGTTTGGACAGGAGCGGGACATCGCACCCACGATACCGAGCGCAACAATGCAACCGCTGGTCCTGTGCTGTTCAGCCCGCGCTGGGCTGTTCAGCTCGTGCTGCGCAGGATGGTATCGACGAGCAGCGTGGCGGCCATACATCCGGCGGCAAGCGTCGGGCCGAAGGGGAAACCGGCCTTGTGGGTCTTGCGCTTTGTCGTTGTGGTTTCGTCGCCGGCATCGACGGCAACCGCCGTTTCCGACTCGGTCGATTCGTCTTCCGCCCACGGGTCCGGCAAGGGATCGATACCGCGTTTGCGCATTGCGCCAAGGATCAGGCCGACCACCGCACCGCCGACGCTGCCGATCATCAAGGCGTAGAGAATCAGCACCAAACCCTCTACGGCCGATGGGGCAACGTATCCCACGAGCAACCCCATCAAAAGGGCGAGTTTGACGTCGCCAAAGCCCAGACCGGCCGGATAGATCAGGCTGGGCACGGCGAGCAAGGCGAAGTAGGACGCCATGCCGATCAAAGCGATCCGCAGACTGCCGGCATCGGCACCGGCCACCTGCAGGATCGCCATGATGGCGATCGACAGGCCGAGTACGGGGAAGGTCAATCGATTCGGAATCGCATAGATGTACACGTCGATCACCGACGCAACGGTGAGGGTCCAGAACACCAAGAGGACCGGAAGCAAGGTCCAGGTCGCGCCAAAGCGCGCCCCGGCGAGAACGAAAACCACCGCCATGATCGCTTCGAGCACCGGATACGCCCAGGTGATGCGACTGCCGCAGTGGCGACAGGCCCCTCGTAGGCGAAACCACGACACGATCGGCACGAGATCGCCAACGCCGAGCGCATGCTCGCAGCGCACGCAACGAGGCCCCGGATTGAGCAGGGCGAGACCGCTGTCGGGGATGCGGTTGACCGCCATGCCGCCGAAGCTGCCGGCCAGGAGCCCAGCGAGGGCGAGCAAAGGAAGGAGAACGGCGTTGCTCACGTCAGGTGTCGACCGAGCCGAGGAACCGCAACAGCACGCTTCGCGAGTCGCCCGGGCTGTCGTCCTTTGCCGAGCTGTCGTCCTTTGCCGAGCTGTCGTCCTTTGCCGAGCTGTGTTCTTCAGTGATGTGTTCTTCAGTGATGTGTTCTTCAGTGATGTGTTCTTCGGTCGGCGGCGATTCGGGCACGGCACTGGTGTTCTTGAGCAGGTCGGCAAGCAGCGGCACCGGTTCGACCGGTTGTGCCTCGTCGACGACATCGATCTGATCCCCGTCCGAGTCGGCACCGTCCGAATCAGCACCGTCCGAATCAGCACCGGCCGAATCAGCACCGCCCGAAGAGTTGTTGCCCATCGCAATTTCGTCGGGGCTGAGAAACAGTGACGATCCGCGCGGCACGACCGCATTCGGTTCAGAGGCAAGCGAAACAGGGTCAAGCGATACAGCCGGGTCGTCGTCGACAGGTGCGAGCAGGTCGGCATCGAAAGCCAACACGGCTCCGGCAAGATCGGCGGCGATGTCGGCGGCGACCGCTTCGGTCGGCGGTTCCACGACTGTCGCGTGGTGAGGAGCTTCGGCCTGGAGACCGTCGGCGGTTTCGGTGCTCTCGGCTGTGAGTTCAACCAGGCCCCGTCGATCGAGATCTCGCACGACCGATACCACCTCGGCCACCGGTGCGTGCAATGCCGACGCGAGTCCCGCCACCGTCATCCCGGCAACGATGCTCCGAAGAACCTGCCACGTCACCACGTCGATAACCGCTGGGGCATGGTGCAACGCTGGCGCCATCGCGAGGATGGTCGCGGGAGAAACCTCCACCCCGGAATCGTCGACGAGCGCAAGCAGCATCTCGGCGGGCTGTGGTGCAGCGTCGGCCGACGGTGGCTCCACCTCCTCGAACGTGAATTCGCCGATCGTCCAACTCGTTATCGCGGCGACGATGTCCACCAATTCGACATCGGCATCGTCACGTCGCGAACCAGCGACGATCATGCCCAAGTCGAACCAGAGTTCTGCGTGGTCACCATTGTCCGCCGAGACGACAAATCGGCCGGTTCCGCCCCGCGCGGACAACACTCGGAGGGCATCACCCGCAGAGAATATGTCGAGGCTTCCGTGAAAGTGCATGGCGTCCTAGATCAGGTCGTTCACCCGGAGCCTTCCCTGTCGGCCTCCGTACGCGGAATATGAAGACAAGTCCAGCCGGCAAATCGAGCCGTCGGGGCCAGAATCTTGTCAGCGGCCGGCCAGGCCCGCACGGGCGGCCTGCTCCATGGCCTCGATCGGGGCCGACTCGCCGGTCCACGACGTGAATGCACGGGCCGCCTGACACACCAACATCGACAGGCCGTTGTACGACTGGATGCCCCGCTTCCGCGCAGCGGAGAGCCACGGTGTCTCACCGGGTTCATAGACGAGGTCGACCAGCACTTGGTCGGCCGAAAGCACCTCGACCGGGCACGGAAGTGCCTCGGGTGCCGGGCCGCCGGCCATACCGACGGCGGTCGCGTTGACGACCAGATCGAAGGTTGACAACTCGTCCGCCAGGGACGCCGATGCGGGCACCACCCGCCCAACGGGCCCGGCCAGCGACGCAGCTTCGGTTGCGTGGTCCGCCGATCGGTTGACAACTGCAATATCCACCGCGCCCGCTGCGCCGAGCGCATGGATGACCGCTCGGGCCGCACCTCCGGCGCCGAATACCACGCAGCGTTGACCGGCAGCGACGAATCCGGCGTCGTGGGCCAGACCGTCGAGGAAGCCGCCGCCGTCGGTGTTGTCCCCCACCAAGAAGCCATCACGATTCGTGATGCAGTTGACGGCGCCGAGCGCTTTCGCGGCGGGTGTCAGTTCGTCGAGAGCCGGCACGACGGCGAACTTGTGCGGCATCGTGACCGACATGCCGCGTATCCCCAGCCCACGCATGGCGTCAACCGCCGCGATTGCCGACTCTGGCGGCACGTCAAAGGCGAGAAACGCCCAGTCGAGGCCTCGGGCCGAAAAGCCGGCGTTGTGAATTTCCGGCGACAGGGAATGACGAACGGGTTGCCCGATGACGGCGGCGAGTTGCGTCCGACCGCTGAGCATCATCGTTGCGGAGGCGTGGCTTCAGCCACAGCCCAGATCCTTTTCGATGCAGATCTGGCGAGCCGCCTCGAACTCGGACGCGGTGACGGCGAAGGTGTGGGCGCCGGCGACATCGTTCTCGTTCGTCAGCACGTAGTAGAACCAGTCGCCCTCTTCGGGGTTCAGAGCAGCGCGCAACGAGTCTGCGCCGGGCGCAGCGATCGGCGTCGGTGGGATCCCGGGCACGGCGCGCGTGTTGTACGGGCTGAGGCTGGCCAAGTCGGATTCGAGCAGGGGCTCCCCCGGGGTCTTGTTCACCGCATACCGAGTGGTGGCGTCGATGCCCAGCTGCTCGCCTGCCAACAGCCGGTTGTAGATGACCCGGGCGATCTTGGGGCGATCAGCGGAGATCTTCGCCTCCTCTTCGACCATCGAGGCGATGATGATGATTTGGTACTCGGTCAGTCCCAAATCCACAGCGACCGGTGGCAGCCCGTCGGCCACGAGCGCGTCGAATCGGTCTTCCATCGTGCGGGCCATACGGGTGAGGATGTCGACTTCGTCACTCGCCTCGTCCTCGCCGATGTCATACGTTGCGGGGAACAACAGCCCCTCGAGCGGGTGCCGGAAACCTTCGACGCCGAACAACACCAGATCGTCGGGAACCAGGAGACTCTCGATGAACGAGTTGTCGAGCGCCTCGTTGATCTCGGCCAGCGAGTACTGCGGGTTCTGCGCAACAAGCCGAGGACCGATCTCGTCGAGGGTCAATCCTTCGGGAACGTTGACTTTGAAGAACACCTCGGCTTCGGGGCCGTCGCTGAGAATCGCTGCGACCCGGTCGAACGGCAGGTGGGTATTGATGAAGTAGTTACCGGCCTGGAAGTCACACAGTTCCGGAGGATCGATGCCGTCGGGGACCGTCACGGACTCGTCGACCTTGCCGCTGCACCAGCGCCGGAACCAGAACGCATCCTTGACGACGTCGATGCTCTCGAGCTCGTCGGCAACCTGATTGAGCGTCCAACCGTCCTCGATCCGAAACGAGACCTCGTCG
>CBESNZ010000078.1:0-10825 GCA_965531045.1 uncultured Acidimicrobiales bacterium | reverse complement strand
CCGTTCACGGTGCTTGCGCCGACCGATGATGCGTTTGCTGCTGCGCTCGAGGCCCTTGGCCTGACCGCTGAGGAACTGCTTGCTTCTGAAGACCTTGCGAGCATCCTTACCTACCACGTCATTCCCGGTGAGGTTCTTGCCGAGACCGTCGTGACGCTCGATGGTCAAGACGTCGAAACCGTCAATGGCGCAACGGTGGCGATCTCGGTCACCGACGGTGCCGTGATGGTCAATGACGCCAACGTGGTCACCACCGACGTGATGGCGAGCAACGGCGTGATCCACGTGATCGACGCCGTCCTCCTCCCGCCCGCCGAGTAAGCGAGCCGAACGAACAGCAGTACAAGAAAAAGTCCCCTCCAGCCATCGTGGCGTCCGCATGTGCGGGCGCCACGATCGGTTTTTTGCCCGTGGCTGCCCACGCGTGGGCGAGCCTGAAAGAACACGCCGCATTATCACAAGGCGCGGGTTGGTCGCGTGCACCCACCGCGCTAGCGTTACTGACTGGCCTTGCGCGCGTCACACCGTTGACGTTTCGTCGCCATTTATCCGTCCCATCAGGAGAAGTCCCCTGGCAAAGCCCAAAGAAGACGCCATCGTGCTGGAAGGCACGATTACCGAGTCGCTGCCGAATGCGATGTTCCGAGTCAAGCTCGACAACGATCATGAAATGCTGGCACACATCTCCGGAAAGATGCGGATGCACTACATCCGTATCTTGCCAGGCGACCGCGTCCAAGTTGAGCTCACGCCGTACGACCTCCAACGTGGCCGCATCACCTACCGCTATAAGTAACAAGCTCGTAGCGCCAGGTATCCCCCAAAGGTTTTTATGAAAGTCCGACCAAGCGTCAAAAAGATGTGTGACAACTGCCGTGTCATCCGCCGTCACGGGCGCGTCCAGGTCATCTGTACAAACCCACGGCACAAGCAGAGGCAGGGCTAGCAATGGCACGTATCTCCGGTGTTGACATCCCCCGCGAAAAGGTCGTGGGCGTCAGCCTTACTTACATCTATGGCATCGGCCCGCAGATTGCGGCCGAGATCTGCAAATCGGTCGAGGTCGACGTCACCACTCGGGTACGCGATCTGACCGACGAAGAGGTCGCAAAGATCCGCGGCTACATCGACACGAACGTGAAGGTCGAAGGCGACCTGCGTCGTGAGGTGTCCCAGGACATCAAGCGCAAGATGGAAATCGGTTGCTATCAGGGTCTGCGGCACCGTCGTGGCCTCCCGGTCCGCGGCCAGCGCACCCACACCAACGCTCGCACCCGCAAGGGCCCGAAGAAGACCGTCGCCGGCAAGAAGAAGGTCCGTAAGTAATGGCCAAGCCCGCAGCCGGAGGCCGTCGCCCCCGCAAACGAGAACGCAAAAACGTCACCCACGGGGTGGCGCACATAAAGAGTTCGTTCAACAACACCATCGTCACCATCACGGACCAAGAGGGCAACACGCTGTCTTGGGCCTCGGCTGGCAACGTCGGCTTCAAGGGCTCTCGGAAGTCCACGCCGTTCGCCGCCCAGATGGCCGCCGAACAAGCCGCCCGCCGAGCAATGGAACACGGCGTCCGCAAGGTCGACGTCGTCGTGCGTGGCCCGGGGTCGGGTCGGGAAACGGCAATCCGCTCTATTCAGAACACCGGCATCGAAGTCACGGGCATCAAAGATGTCACGCCCGTGCCGCACAACGGCTGCCGCCCACCAAAGCGTCGGAGAGTCTGATGTCTCGCTATACCGGTCCAAAGGCTCGAGTTTCGCGCCGCCTCGGCACGAACATTTGGGGCACCAAGGGTGAAACAGTCGCCCTCGAGAAGCGTCCCTACCCGCCAGGGGAGCACGGTCGCTCCCGCCGTCGAGGCAACGTCAGCGAATACCTGCTGCAGCTGCAAGAGAAGCAGAAGGCCCGTTTCAGCTACGGCCTCTCCGAGAAGCAGTTCCGCAACTTGTACGCCGAAGCCTCCCGCAAGGAAGGCGTCACCGGCGAAACCATGCTGCGCTTCCTCGAGCTTCGCCTCGACAACATTCTGTACCGTGCGGGCTACGCCGCCACCCGGTCGCAGGCTCGTCAGTTCGTCAATCACGGCCACGTGAATGTCAACGGCAAACGAGTCAACATTCCGAGCTACCGCGTACGCAAGGGCGATGTCGTCCAGGTGCGCGAAAAGAGCCGCAACAACGTAGTGCTGCAGTGGAACGTCGATGTGCTCGACCGTACCGCTCCGGGCTGGATCGAGGTCGGGGCCGACATGTCCGCCACCATCCGCGAACTCCCACAGCGCGAACAGATCGACATCCCAGTGCGCGAGCAACTGATCGTCGAGCTCTACTCCAAGTAGAGCGCCCGGCCCGTCAATCGTTCCGGTTGGCGCGCCCCGTCATTCAGCAATGCAGTTATTCAGCAATGCAGTTATCCAGTAATACTCCCGGGTTCGCCTGGGAGGTCGACTTCGAAATTCCGAGGAGAAACCCATGCTGGTCATTCAGCGTCCGACGGTCGAAGCGGTTGGAGAAGCCGATGGTGATATTCAAAAATTCGCCATCGGACCACTCGAACCCGGCTTCGGCTACACCATAGGCAACTCGTTGCGCCGCACCCTGCTCTCGTCGATTCCCGGCGCCGCAGTCGTGCAGGTCCGTTTCGACGATGCGCTGCACGAGTTCGACACCATCACCGGTGTGGTCGAAGACGTCACCGGCATCTTGCTCAACCTCAAGGACCTCGTCCTGCGCAGCCACGCCGACGATCCGGTCACGCTGCGCCTCGATGTGCGTGGACCCGCCGAGGTCACCGCCGGCGACTTGCAGAGCCATGCCGAGGTCGAGGTGCTCAACCCCGATCTGCACATCGCCTCGCTCAACGCAAAGGGCCGGCTTGCTGCCGACCTCACGGTCGAACGTGGCCGTGGCTATGTATCTGCCGACCGCAACAACACCTCCGAAACCATCGGGGTCATTCCGCTCGACTCGATCTACTCACCCGTTCGTCGGGTAGCGATCACCGTTGAGCCGACCCGCGTCGAGCAGAGTTCTGCTTTCGACAAGTTGATCCTCGAGATCGAGACCGACGGTTCGATCACCCCGCAAGAGGCGTTGGCTTCTTCGGGCGCCACGCTTCGTGCGCTGGTGCAGCTGGTCGAAGAGATGAGCGACGAGCCCCAGGGTCTCGAGCTCGGCGAAGTATCGCCCGTCGCGTCGGGTTCGCCCGACCTCGATCTCCCGATCGAAGATCTCGAGCTCTCCGAGCGTCCCCGGAACTGCCTCAAGCGGGCCCAGGTGAACAGCATCGGCGAGTTGCTCGAAAAGACCGAGGACGATCTGTTGGCCATCACCAACTTCGGCCAGAAGTCCCTTGACGAAGTCATCGTCAAGCTCGACGAGCGCGGTCTGTCGCTGCGGACGAGGGATTGATAGCCAATGCCTGCACGTCCAAAGAAGGGGCGCCGCTTCGGCGGTAGCTCAGCTCACCAGAAGGCCATGATGGCCAACCTCGTCGCATCGTTGATCGCCGCCGAGGGCATCGTCACCACCGAAGCCAAGGCGAAGGCCATGCGCCCGGTGGCAGAGAAGATGATCACCAAAGCCAAGAAGGGTGGTCTACACAACCACCGTCAGGTCGTGAAGTTCCTTCGCGATCGAGAGATGGCGACGAAACTGTTCGACGAAATCGGCCCGCGTTATGCCGAGCGTCCGGGTGGCTACACCCGCATTCTCAAGATGGGACCTCGCCCCGGCGACAAGGCCCCAATGGCACGCATCGAGCTGGTGTAGTTCCGAACCACACAAACGCAGTTATTCCGGCGTCGGCCCGTTTGGGCCGGCGCCGGTTACGTTTTTGCTTTGGTGGCGCTCATGTTCGGCCGAAAAGCCTGTATGGACGACGACGAGTTCATGGGAAAGTTCCCGGTGATCGCACCGGGTTCGTTCGAGCAGCCGGTCAGCGGCGCGATCCTGGTCGGCGCAATCGCGAAGTCCCTACTTGTCGGCCTCGCTGTCGGTCTCGTGTGCCTCGGCGTTGGTCTGGTCGTCCACTCGACCCTCGTGACGGTGCTGATATTCGGCCGAGCCGTGATGATCGGCGCCGTGCTGTCCTTCGGCGTCTTCCTGGCGCAGGCCCGCCAGGGTTAGGTTTGGCGGTTTCACCACGTCAGTTCCGCCGAGGGACTCCATACTGAACCCATGACTGAAGCGACCCGCGTGCGAGCCGTTCTGGCCTATGACGGCTCCAAGTTCCGCGGCTTCGCAGAAAACCCGGGGGTACGCACCGTCGCCGGCGAGGTTCGAGCGGTGATCGAGCGGGTGTTGCAGCAGAAGGTGTCGATCACCTGCGCCGGCCGAACCGACAAGGGAGTGCACGCCTGGGGACAGGTGATCTCTTTCGACGTCACCTCGCCGCGTTTCAACGCCACCAAGCTGATGCGGTCGATCAATTCGATGTGCAACCCCGAGATCGTCGTACGCGACGTGGCGGTGGCCGAGCCGACGTTTGACGCTCGCCACGATGCGACAAAGCGGCTCTACCGCTATCGAATCTTCACCGGCGATGTGATGAACCCGACAGATCGCTTCACCCACTGGCACGTGCGTGAGCCGCTCGACGTCGACGCAATGCGACAGGCCGCGAAGCATCTTTACGGGACCCACGACTTCTCGAGCTTCTGCCGGCGAAGGAAACCTTGGCCAGATGGCACGCCCGTGACGATGCACCGCACGCTGCTGCGAACCGACTTCATCGTGGACGGCGAATTGCTGCTGTTCGAAATCGAGGGCTCGGCGTTCTGTCAGCAGATGGTGCGGGCGATTACGGGCACCCTGGTTGAGGTGGGACTGGGAGAGCGAGCGGTCGATTCGATCCCGGACACGATCGCCGCGAAAGAACGCACCGCCGCGGGCGACCTGGCGCCGCCCCACGGCCTCACCCTCTGGCACGTGACGTACCCCGTGACGGCTGGCTGAACCCATCGAAGCGATTCGGGCAGACGCCGGGTTGGCGGGTTGAACGGGTGCCGCGCAAATCTGGGTCGTTAGGCTGCTTTCGTGTGGCTTCCGTGGGACTACGCCGCGGTCTTGGCGGCACTGTGTGGCCTCGGTGCCGCCGTGTCCTACCGGCGCGATCGGCGGACGCTGTTCCTCGTCACCCGCGAGGGCTCGATAGTCGCGGCGCTGTACACCTTGTGGCAGCTGGCGGGTCGATTGTCGGTGGTGCATCTCGAAGGCGCCTACAGCCGCGCTCGTTGGCTGTGGGACTTCGAGCGGGCCATCTACCTGCCGAACGAAGCGGCGTGGCAGGCATGGCTCCTACCGCACGAGTTCTGGGTGCAAGCGGCCAACATCTATTACGGCGGCGCGCATGTGCCGGGCATGGGCATCTTCCTGGTGTGGATGTTCGTTCGACACCGTGACCTGTATGCACGATGGCGCAACCGGCTCGCCGCCCTGACCGCCGCCTGTTTGGTCATTCAATTGTTGCCGCTCGCGCCGCCCCGCTTCCTCGACGAGCTCGGCATCGTGGACACCGGCGTGAAGTACGGCCAATCGGTGTACGCATCCTTCGGGAACACGGTGGCGGGACAACTCCAGGCCATGCCGTCGTTGCACGTCGGATGGGCGGTGCTCATCGCCATCGCCGCCTGGACCGCGACGCCGCACTGGGGCCGCTGGGTCGCGGTCGCCCACGCGGTGCTCACCAGCTACGTCGTGGTCGTGACCGGTAATCACTACTGGCTCGATGGCGCGGTCGCTGCCGTGTTGTTGTTGCTGATCATCCCCATCGAATCGGCCATCCGCACGCGCTTGATGCGACGGGCGCCGGATGTGATCGATCCCGCCCTCGTCGAGCGCGTGGCGACGCCCTGATCCTGCTCGACGAACCAGGTTTGTGCGAGTTGCGGATGGGGTCCTTCGCCCCTTCCGCGGCGCCGAAAAGCGACTGATGATGCAGAGACATGACGCCGCCACCCTGGCGGCACGAAAGGGGCGAGTCACATGATTCGCAAACTCTGGTGGGCCGTACTCGCGATTGGGGCATTTGGCGTCATCGCTCCGTTCGCCCTCAGCCTTCCTGACAAAGTGTCCGGCGGCGAAGCGATGATGTCGGCTTTCGAGCCGATCATGGACGAGGAGAATGTTCAGGTCACGGCCGACTACTACAACGACGTGTTCGTACCGCTCGGCGACGTCGCCCCGGCGATGAGCCAGGACAACATCGACAAGTTCAACGCCTATTTGGCCGGCTTCGGCGCCCTCGGCGCAGATGGCGCCAGAATCGTGCCGACCATCGCCGGTGCCCTCAACATGAGCGAAGAAGATGCCGGCGCGTACATGGCCACGGAGTTCCCGGCGATGACGCAGATGATGGCAGGGCTTCCGCAGATGGAGGAGGACTTCACGAACCTGCTCGGGTTGATGGGCGCAAACGTGGAGATCTTCGAACAGGTGCCTGCCGGTCTCGACCATTACGAGCCACTCGTCACCACCATGCAGGAACAGCAGGAGAACTATGACAAGGCAGCAAGCATGCCCGACTTCCGCGCCTTCACCTGGGTCTTCCTGATCCCAGGAATCGCACTGGTCCTGCTGTCGGTGGTCGCCCTTGTTGGGATGAGAAAGGACGCAGCGCGCGCTCTCTGACCGCGGACGATTGGCGACAGAACCCGAGAATTGTTGCTGTGTTCGTCGACGTCCCGGGCGATTCGTGATCGACTGGCACCGTACCGACGTCGACCCCAGTGGCTTCGCCGTCGCATAGCCAGGAGCAACCATGCACATCGCCATCCCGCTGTTCGATCAGATCACCGCCCTCGACGCCATCGGCCCGTACGAGGTGTTGCAGCGCCTGCCCGGCGCTCGCGTCTCGTTCGTCGGGGAGAGCATCGGGGAGATCAGAACCGACAATGGCATGCTCGGCCTCATGGTTGACACGGCCTACGAAGACGTTCCCCAACCCGACGTTGTCGTGATGCCCGGTGGCATCGGTACCCGAGCGCTCATGGGTGACAACCCGATCCTCGACTGGTTGCGGACCGCACACGAAACCAGTCGGTTCACGACGTCGGTGTGCACCGGATCTCTGGTGCTGGGCGCGGCCGGTCTGCTTGGAGATCTGACGGCCACAACGCACTGGAGCGAGTACGAGACGCTGCGCCAATTGGGCGCGATGCCGACGGGGGATCGGGTGGTCGAGCACCTCGACGAACGGATCATCACCGCGGCGGGCGTGTCGTCGGGCATCGATATGGCTCTTCGTCTGAGCGAGCTGTTGGTGGACGACGTCGCCGCGAAGGCCATGCAGCTGATGATCGAGTACGACCCACAACCTCCGTTCGACTGCGGCAGTGTGGACAAGGCAGACGACGAGGTGATGGCCCGCCTGATCACCTACGCCGCGGACAAACAGTAGACGCCGTTTCATCACCCGTTCGTGGTCTGACGCCTTCGAACCGGGCCAAAACAGAACGGAGCCGGGCGCATGGCGCCCGGCTCCTTCGGTTCCGTTCGTACCCCCTGAGCAGGGGATACGTGAAATCAGCGCTTCTTGCCCTTGGTGAGCAACCAGCTCTTCATCGGTGCGGAGGTGGAGAGCTTCACCGAGCGGCTCTTCTTGATCTTGATGCTCTCGCCGGTCTGCGGGTTACGGCCCGTACGGGGAGCGCGCTCGCCCATCGAGAACGTTCCGAAACCGGGCCATTGGACCTTCTCGCCCGCCTTGACCTGCTCGGCGGCGTGATCGAAGAACGCTCCGAGAACGGCTTCGGCCGACTTCTTGTCGGTACCGGCGCGGTCTGCGACCGCGGTGATCAGTTCAGCTTTGGTTGCCATGTAGGTCCCTACTCCTTCAGCCCCCGTACTTGTTGGGGGGAATGTCTTTCTGGACTGCGTAAGCAACCAGGTATTGGGCCCCAAGTGTGGGATGGTCGAAGAATTGTGCCGTTCGAGGATGCGCTCGAACGTCTGAACTTGTGGGCGCAGCCACGGTGGTCGAAACTGCGAACATGCGCGCCGCCCTTTTTGAAACCGCCGGAGCAGGCCTCGGCCTCGTCGACAACATCGACGTCGAGGAACCCCGACCCGGCGAGGTCCTGGTGAAGATCGCGAACTGCGGCATCTGCCATTCGGACCTCTCGATGATCGACCTTGCCGGGGGTGGCGACCCGATCATTCTGGGTCACGAAGCCGCCGGGTTTGTGGAACTCGTCGGCTCGGGGGTCACCCATGTCGCTGCGGGGGACAAGGTGCTCATCACGCCCCTTGCGCCGTGCGGCCAGTGCTACTGGTGCAGTCGCGATCAGCCCACCGCCTGTGGAGAGGCGCAATCCTTCACGACGGGTCTGCGCTCCGATGGGACATCCCCGTTCAGTCGCAACGGCACCCTGGTCAAACGCGGGCTGGGGGTTGGCGGATTCAGCGAACACACCGTCGTGCCGGGCCCGGCCGTCGTGCGCCTCGACCCCGACACCCCACTCGACGTGGCCTGCGTCATCGGCTGCGCGGTCCAGACCGGCGTGGGCGCGGTCATCAACACCGCGAAAGTCGAACCGGGGGCCACCGTGCTCGTCACCGGCCTCGGCGGCATCGGCATTTCCATCGTGCAGGGCGCGCGCCTCGCCGGCGCGGCCAAGATCATCGTGTCCGACCCCGTTGCCGAGCGGCGCGATGCAGCAACGCATTTCGGCGCTACCGATCTCATCGATCCGCTTTCCGACGACGTGGCCGCCAAGGTCGTCGCCGACACCGGGACCGTCGGCGTCGACTACGCGTTCGAGGCCGCCGGGGTGGCCTCACTGGTCGAGACCTGCCTGGCCGCCACCCGCAATGGCGGGACGACCGTGGTCGTCGGGGCGGACGCCACGCTCGCCTCCGCCTCATTCATGCCGGTGCTGTTGGCAACATATGGCAAACGCATCATCGGCTCGCTGCTCGGCGACTGTCACCCCCAACGCGACATCCCAAAATTCATGGCGCTGTGGCGCGCCGGCAAACTCGACCTCGACTCGATGATCAGCCACCGGTTGGATCTGTCGGAAATCAACGAGGGTCTCGACCACCTCCGTAACGCCCGCGGCATCCGAACCGTGCTGAATGTCGCGTCATAGCAGCGCGCTCGCGGGTTGCTGATACGAGAGGCCGCTAGTACCGTGATCCGCTGGCCTGGCGCGTGTAGCGCAGTCAACCCAGCGCCCCAACCAATCAGCAGAGAACGACGTGTCTACTTATACCCCAAAAGCCTCTGAGATCGAGCGTGCCTGGCACATCGTCGACGCTGAAGGCCTCGTCCTGGGCCGCATGGCCACCGAGGTTGCCAACATCCTCCGCGGCAAGCACAAGCCCACCTTCACGCCGCACATCGATACCGGCGACCACGTGATCATCATCAACGCCGACAAGGTCGTGCTCACCGCAGGCAAGGCCGAGCGCAAGCCGATCTACCGCCACTCCGGATTTCCGGGCGGTCTCAAGACCACCACGTACGCCAAGAAGCTGGCCGATACGCCCGAGCAGGCGGTGCTCGACACCGTACGGGGCATGATTCCCAAGACCCGCCTGGGTCGGGCACAGATCAACAAGCTCAAGGTCTACGCCGGTCCCACCCATCCGCACTCCGCACAGGATCCGCAGCCGCTCGCCGTCGAGCACGCTCGGTCGAAGGCCTAGAGGTCTCATCACATGGCTACTGTTCCGCTCACCTCAACCACCGGCCGCCGCAAGCGCGCCATCGCTCGGGTGCGCTTCCGCCCCGGCACCGGCAAGATCGTTGTCAACGGTCGCCCGATCGAGAACTACTTCCCGTCCGCTGTCCACCGCAACGAGCTCACCGAGCCGCTGCGTATGACGGAGAACGAAGAGAACTACGACATCGACGCCACCGTGCACGGCGGTGGCATGAGCGGCCAATCCGGTGCCATGCGCCTCGGTATTGCCCGGGCGCTCATCGACATCGACGTCGACTACCGCGACGGCCTCAAGAAGGCCGGCTTCCTTACGCGCGATTCGCGCAAGAAGGAAAGCAAGAAGTACGGCCTCAAGAAGGCCCGTAAGGCTCCGCAGTACTCGAAGCGCTAGCCGTAACCCAGCCGCCTGCTGGCTTCTCCATGAACAAGCTGCCGTTCGGAACCGACGGTGTTCGGGCCAAAGCCGGCGATGAACTCACCGCCGAATTCGTTCGCGCCCTTGGCGCGGCGGCCGCGAGCGTGCTCGGTGCCGACGCCTTTGCGGTCGGCCGCGACACGCGCGAGTCGGGTCCGCTCTTCGAGCAGGCGCTCGCCGATGGACTTGCCAGCGTCGGCACCGAAACGCTCAGCCTCGGGGTTGTCCCCACGCCGGCGGTGGCGTGGGTGTCGATGACCGAGGATCGGCCGGGGGCGATGATCTCGGCGTCGCACAATCCATGGATCGACAACGGCATCAAGCTGTTTGCGCCCGGCGGCAAGAAGCTCACCGACGACCTGCAGGATCAGATCTCCGCGGTGCTGCGCGCCACTACAAGCCATCCCGCGCCGAAAGAAGCGGCACCGTTGGTGAAGCGAATCGATGCGCTCGGTGGGTACCAGGCCAGCATCGCCGCGTCGATCGACGGCCGCTCGTTGCAGGGTCGCTACGTCGTCGATATGGCGAACGGCTCGAATTCGGCGCTGGCCGAGCGGGTGCTCGGTGCACTCGGGCTCGACGTGATTGCCCTCTGCGATGCTCCGAATGGCCGCAACATCAACGACGGCTGCGGATCGAATCACCCGGAGATGTTGCAGGCAGCGGTGCTCGAGCACGACGCCGACGGCGGTATCGCATTCGACGGCGACGCCGACCGCGTCGTTGCCGTCGACGAGCACGGC
>CBESNZ010000077.1:0-10834 GCA_965531045.1 uncultured Acidimicrobiales bacterium | reverse complement strand
CCCTCGACCTCTGCCGTGTGAAGGCAGCGCTCTAGCCAGCTGAGCTAATCGCCCGAAGGGGGCAAAGCGTAGCGGCAGACCGGTCGGGGTCCGACAACCAATCCTGAAATCGTGCGGCCATGCAGTCTGTTAGGGGATGTTGCTGGTCGTCGTGCAGTCAGGCTTTGCGATGTCGACGCCCCCTCCTCCGTCACACGAGTCGATACCGGCCGATCCCTTCAAGATGTCGTTTCCTGGGCCGCCGAGCAACGTGTCGTCGCCCGGCCCACCCCACATGACGTCGTTATCGCCGCCGCCGCGGACGATGTCGTTGCCCGCCGACCCTCGCAGCCGGTCGGATCCGCTTTGCCCGTAAATCAGGTCGTCGCCATGGCCGGCCTTGAGAAAGTCCCGGTCGGGGCCACCGTACAGAATGTCGGCGTCGTCCCCAGAGCGCATCTTGTCGATACCGCCCTCGCCGAACAACAGGTTTCGCCCTGATCCGCCAAACGCCCGATCGTCGCCAGGGCCGAGGCAGATGATGTCATTGCCTTCGAGTCCCCAAACCCGATCGTTGCCGCCGAGAGCGAAGATCACGTCGTCGCCTGCGGTGCCAAAGATGTCGTCGTCACCCTCGGTTCCCATGTGGGTGACCGCGTGAGGGCTCGCGACGAGCGAACATGCGCTTGCGATACGGCCATCGACGGGGTCACAGGCATCACCGATGCCGTCTCCGTCGACGTCGGCCTGATCGGGGTTGTCGACGCCGGGGCAGTTGTCGGGTACGAACGTTCGCAGGTTCTCGACGTTGTCGGTGACCCAGATCGTTGAACCGTCTGGATCGACGTGGATCCCTCGCGGCGTTCCCACCTCGATCGCACCGCGGAACACGCCACCGACGCTGAACACTTGGACACGGTCGTTGAAGTAATCGGCAACATAGATGCTTCCGTTGACAGCATCGATTCCGCCGGGCTGATTGAATTGGCCCTCGGCGGTGCCAAAGGAGCCCCATTGGCGCTTGTAGGCACCGGCGCTGTCGAACACCTGCACCCGATGGTTGCGCTCGTCGGTGACGAAGAACTCGCCGTCGGCGTAGTCAATGCTGGCACCCGAACAATTGTGGTCAAACTGACCGTTGCCTGAACCGGTGCTTCCCCACTGCCGCAGGTACCCACCGTTGACGTCGAACACCTGCACCCGGTCGTTGTTGGCATCGACGACGTATACCTCGTTGGTGGGCGATACGGCTACGTCACACGGCTCGTCGAACTGGCCATTGCCAACGCCGGTGGTGCCCCACGCCCGTTTGAATGTGCCGTCGAGTGTCCAGACGCTGACCCGGTCGGTTTGCTCCTCGGCGACGAAGATCTCACCATTGTGGATCGTGATCCCGTTTGGATTGGCCGCGGCCCCGACCGACCAGGACGTCACGAAGGTGCCGTCGACGTCATAGGCAGACATCGTGTCGCCCCCGCGGCTGGCGACAAACAGGTGGCCGGTCGCGGGGTCGAGGACAACCCCGCGCGGGTCAGTTACCTCTATAGGAACGGCGACCTCGATCCATTCCGGAAAACCTTCGGCTTGACCTGCCGCGCCCGGCACAGCCACCAGGGTCGCCAGCGCCGCTGCGGCGACCGCAACCACCATCCATCCAACATTCGAAGTCCGCACTTCTTGCCTCCCGCACCATCGTCGTTCTGCAGCCCGGTCTAGCAGCTGCGCCAGATGGCCACAATGATCCGCGCCCGCGTGGCAGATGGCGAGAAGGCGAACCAACGGAACACTGTTCCGCCCGATGGAACGCCAGAGGGGTATGGCGACTCGATTGTTCCACTCACTCCTTGCGGCCCTCCTGGTTGTCACGTTGCTGGCCGCGCCAGCTCAGGCAGCCGACGACGACGGGTTCGCCAGCCGTATCTCCGACATTGGCCCCGGAGATGCGGCAACGTTCATCGATGACATCACGCCAGTCGGCGCTGGTGGTTTCCGGGCGGTGTTCACGGCGACCGACGATGCGCACGGCATCGAGCTTTGGGTGACCGACGGGACCGAGGCGGGCACCGAGCTTCTCAAGGACATCTGGCCGGGAACCGAAGACAGTCGACCGGAGGACCTCGTGCAGTTTGGCGACAGTGTGGTGTTCGCTGCCAATGACGGAACCCACGGCACCGAATTGTGGGTCACCGACGGTACCGAGGCCGGCACCGAGCTGCTGGTCGACCTGGTCTCCCCTGGCTCAAGCAGTCCCCGTGCGCTCACGGTGGCTGGCGACCGGATCTTCTATTCGGCGACATCATTACTCGGACGCGAACTTGCCGTCACCGATGGCACAGCGAGCGGAACGTCTATCGTCGCCGACATCAACCCGGGAGCCGCAAACGCCGGCCCGCAGACCGTCGTCGCACTCGACGACGGCAACGTGGTGTTCTACGCAACCAACGACACGTACGGCAGAGAAATGTGGTTCAGCGACGGCACGCCCGAAGGAACCGAGTTGGTCATTGATATGACACCCGGAGCTGATGGGACATTTCCTCGGGACCACATAGCGGTCGGAAGTCGCGTGTTCTTCAGCGGCGGCCCCAACGGAAACCTCGAACTCTGGGTCACTGACGGGTCCAACGCCGGAACCCGTCAAGTTGTCGACTTGGATCCCGGGGCCGGCTCATTCCCTTCCGGACTTGCGAAGTTCGGCGATCGAGTGGCGTTCAGCGCCGACACGCCAGACGTCGGCCGCGAGCTCTTTGTCAGCGACGGCACCGCTGCGGGAACCACCCTCGTCAAGGACATCGCCCCGGGCGGCGACGACGGCATGGGCGGCCTCACCCAACCCATCGCCTTCGGCACGGGGTTGTTCTTCGCTGCGAATGACGGCGTGCACGGCTTCGAGCCGTGGTTCAGCGACGGCACCGCCGGGGGCACCTTCATGATCAAGGACGTCCTGCCCGGGGCGTCGTCATCGGGTGGCAACGAGGCGGTCGCCTTGGGAGGGCGCGTGTTCTACTCCGGCCAGCTCCCATTCGGTGGCATCGAACCGCACGCGACCGACGGCTCCGCCCAGGGGACCGCGGTTATTCGCGACATCAACCCGTTCGCCGGCCACAGCTTCCCTCGCGACTTCACCCGGGTTGGCGATCGCATCGTGTTTCGCGCCAGCAATGACATCGATGGTGAGGAGCTGTACGCCTTCGACTTCGTGCCGGGTCCCCCGGTCGGCTTGGCCGCCAGCGGCCTCGACACCGGGCAGTCGACCATCTCGTGGATACCGCCTGAAAGCCGGTCGATCGGGACCAGCTTCACCGTCACCGCCGACACCGGGCAGTCCTGCACCACACTGTTCGGCTCCTGCACCGTCACCGGCTTGAGCTCGGGCGTACGCCACGAATTCAGCGTCGTCAGCACCAACAGCAACGGCACCAGTGACGCGGCCACCGTCGGAGCGGTCGTCGGCCCGCTCGCCATCGAACTCCCCGTCGGCAACCCGTGTCGGGGCCGCACTCCCACCCACGTCGGCACCGACGGACCCGACGACATCTATGCCACCAACGGCCCCGACATCATCTTCGCCTACGACGGCGACGACCGGATCTGGGGTCGTCAGGGCGACGACGTGATCTGCGCCGGCGCCGGCGACGATCGGGTCTTCGCCGGCTCGGGAAACAACGTCGTGTATGGCGAAGCAGGGATCGACAAGATGCGGGCCGGCGCCGACTCCGACACGATCTACGGCGGCGACGACCGCGACTTCCTCAAGGGTGGCCACGGCGACGACCTCGTGTTCGGCAACGGTGGCAGCGACCGCATCCGCGGCTCGGTCGGCAACGACGACGTACGCGGCAACGCCGGTGACGACGTGCTGTGGGGCGGGCCGGGCGACGACATGCTCCACGGCGGCACCGGCAACGACATCTTGAAGGGGTCGGCCGGCACCGACAGCTGCGACGGCGGGCCCGGTATCGATGAGGCCAAACCCGATTGCACCACCACGTTCGGCATTCCCTAGTCACAAACCACGCAAGACCGAGCACCCAACTACAACAACAACACATCACAAACAAAGGCGGGACACCGTGAAACGACTACTCCTCTCTCTGGCATTGCTGGCGGCATTGCTGGTCAGCGCACCGACCGCAGCAGTTGCTCAGGACGACGACGGTTTTGCCGGGCGCGTCGCCGACCTCAACCCCGGTGTCGGCGACAGCGACCCAGAGCGGATCACTGCGATCAGTGAAACCAAGGCCGTGTTCGTTGCGGACGACGGCAGCGGAATGGGCGCCGAGTTGTGGGTCACCGACGGCACCGAAGCCGGAACCGACTTGGTCAAGGACATCCGGCCGGGTGCCAACGGATCCGAAATAGGTCCCATCACGGTCCTCGACGGCAAGGCGCTGTTCGCCGCCGACGATGGCGTGGCGGGCAAAGAGCTCTGGATCTCCGACGGCACAACAGCCGGCACCGAGCTGCTCGCCAACCTCGCCGTCGGTGACGGCGCTCCGCGAGACATGATCGTGCTCGACGATCGCGTGTACTTCAGCGCGTCGAACCCGTCCGGTGGTCGTGAGCTCTACGCCACCGACGGCACAACCGGCGGAACGGTGCGGGTAAAGGACATCGATCCCGGGCCCACCGGTAGCGACCCCATGCGCCTCACGCCCTACACCGACGATCTCTTCGTGTTCACCGCCGACGACGGCACATCCGGCGCAGAGCCATGGATCAGCGATGGCACCGAAATCGGCACCGTGTTGATCGCCGACCTCAATCCCGGCGCCGGCGGTAGCGACAGCCACGGCTTTGCCGAGTCCGATGGCGAGATGTTCTTCGCGGCCGACGACGGCACGCATGGCGATGAACCGTGGTCGACGTTCGGCAAGCCGAACAACACCGAGATGTTGCTCGACGTGCAGCCCGGCCCGAATGGTTCGAATCCGTTCGGCTTCACCGACCTCGGCAACACCGTGCTCTTCGGCGCAAACGACGGCACCCACGGCGGCGAGATGTGGCGACACGAACTGGGCGACACCGAGCTCGTCGTCGACCTCAACCCGGGCAGCAGCGGGTCGATCACCGGCATCCCGGCCGCCCGGCTGGGTGATGTCGCCATCTTTACCGCCAACGACGGAACCCACGGCCTCGAGCTCTGGCGGAGCGACGGCACGGCCACCGGCACGTGGCTGATCAGGGACGTCAATCCCGGTGCCGCGAATCACACCCCGGGGTTTGCGAGCAGCATCGGTGGCCGCTTGTTCTACTCCGGCACCTACCCCTTCGGCGGTACCGAACCGTTCTCCACCGACGGAACCGCGGCCGACACCACCCTCGTTCGCAACATCGCGCTGTTCGATAGCAGCGACCCGGGCCTCTTCGCCCGGTTGGGCGAAAAGGTACTGTTCGCCGCCACCGCCGACAACGGCCGCGAGCTGTACGGCTTCGACTTCGTTCCCGGACCTCCCGTTGGCCTCGCCGCCACCGGCCTCGAAAGCGGACGCTCGGTCGTGAGCTGGGACAAGCCGGACAGCTCGCCAGGAACCTCGTACACGGTCGTGGCAACGCCCAGCGGCAACAGTTGTACAACCACGGGATCGCAGTGCGCAGTGACCGGATTGGCAGGGGGCATTCGCTACGAATTCCGCGTGACCTCCAGCAACAGCAACGGTACGGGCAAGGCCGCCCTCGTCGGTGCGGTGGTGGGGCCCCTGGCAATCGAGCTCCCCGCCGACAGCCCGTGTGTCGGCCTCACGCCAACCCACGTCGGGACCAACGGCGACGACGACATCTATGCGACCAACGACGACGACGTGATCTTCGCCTACGCCGGAAACGATCAGGTCTGGGGCCGCCAAGGTGACGACATCATCTGCGCCGGGGCGGGCAACGATCGGGTCTTCGCCGGATCGGGCCGCAACGAGCTCTACGGCGAAGGCGGCGTCGACAAGATGCGCGCCGGCGGCGACCGCGATGCGATCTCCGGCGGCGATGACCGCGACTTCCTCAAGGGTGGCCATGGTGACGACTTCATCCGCGGCGACGGCGGCAGCGACCGAATTCGCGGCTCTGTCGGTGACGACGAGATCTACGGAGGGCCCGACGACGACGTGCTGTGGGGTGGTCCCGGTGACGACGTCCTGTTCGGCAACAGCGGCAACGACATCCTGAAGGGATCGGCCGGCACAGACTCCTGCGACGGCGGCTCCGGCACCGACCAGGCCAAACCCGACTGCACCACCGTCACCAACGTCCCATAGGCGCGGTGCTCTACAGTTGCGCCATGTCCGACTTGGTCTGCGCCAACTGCGGTGAAGAAGACGAACTGCGCGGTGATCGTGATGGCGAGACCATCACGATCACCTGCGAGTCGTGCGGCCTCATCTGGGACCGCAACCTCAAACCGGTGTGTCCAACCTGCGGCAACGAGGACGTGCGCCCGGCGTTTCAAGCGGTGCTCGACAAGTCGCGCGGCACACAGCTGTCGATCCAGTCGATGCTGCTGCTGTATCTCTGCCCCACCTGCGAGCCCGAGAAACTGCACAACTACCTGCAGTCGAACGTGCCGTTGCCGCCGGACCGGTTGCCGATCACGCCGCGTGACTGATGAACCCGACCGGCAATGGCGACTAACGGAGCAATTCGACCAGGGCTTCGAGCCCGGTCGAGCGACTGCCCTTGATCAACACGACATCGCCGGCACCCAGTTCACCCAGGGCGGCGGGCACGTCGCTCAGTTCGTCGACGCGGGGCACATCCGGGTACGGCGCGTCGGCCACGGCCAGCAGTTCGATGCCCAACTCCCCCGCCAGCTGCACGACCCGCGCATGTTCCGCGGCCTCGTCGTCGCCGAGCTCCCCCATCAGTCCGACCACGGCAACGCGACGGTCGGCCGCCAGTGCAGCCACCGACCGCAACGCCGCGGCCATCGACAGTGGATTGGCGTTGTAGGCGTCGTTCACGAGGCGAGCGCCCGAGGCCGTCGTGTGCAGTTCCATTCGCCATGGCGAGAGATCGGGTCGAAGCAGGCCGGCGACCACCGAGGTCATGCCCACCCCCGATGCCAGCGCGGCCGCTGCCGCTGCACACGCGTTGGCGACGTTGTGTTCGCCGCGGGCACCGAGCGCTATCTCGGCGCTCCCCCAGGGCGAATCGAGACGGAACATCGAGGTGAGATCGTCGGCCAACACGATGTGCGACGCCCGCACATCGCCGGCTTCGCAACCAAAGGTGATCACCCGGGCCGCCGTTCGGGCCGCCATGCCGGCTACCTCGGGAACATCGGCATTGAGCACCGCGTGACCTCCCGCGGGCAGCGCTTCGACCAGCTCACCCTTGGCCTGGACGACCGCTTCGACGGATCCGAGTTCGCTGGTGTGGGCCACCCCGACCGTCGTGACGATGCCGATGGTCGGCGCCGCGATCGCACACAGTTCGGTGATCTGACCGAGTCCGCGCATCCCCATCTCGACCACGAGCGCTGCGGTGCCGTCGGGCGCATTCACGATGGTGAGGGGCACACCCATTTCGTTGTTGAACGACTTGTCGCTGGCATGGGTAGGACCGGCCTGACGCAGTATCGAGGCCAGGAGATCCTTGGTCGACGTCTTGCCGGCGGAGCCCGTAATGCCCACAACGGTGGCCTCGCCAAGACGGGATCGGGCGTGTCGACCGAGTGCTTGCAGCGCAGCGACGGTGTCGTCGACCAGAATCGCGCTGCCGCCCCAGCCATGGGCAACCGGGTCTTGTTGGGTCAGGTACGCGGCGGCGCCGTTCTCGAGCGCGCCGGCGATGAACTCGTGGCCATCGCGTTCGGCCACAACCGGGATGAACAACTGTCCCGGTTGCAGCTCTCTGCTGTCCTGCGTGGCGCCGACCACCTCAGCGTCGTCTCCATGGAGCACGCCACTTGTGACCGCGGCTATCTCTGTTGCCCGAAATCGCATACGGCCAGAACCTACCCTGGGCTACGGTTTACAAATGCGTTTGCGCCTGGTTTGTTGTTCGGTCCTCCTCGCGATCGCGGCTTCCGCCTGCGGTGGAACCACCGAGTCGGACGCGGAGGGAGCCGCGACGACACCCGCCAGCACGCCCGAAAGCAGCATTCTCGAAACAGCCGCGCCGGAAAGCAGCATCTCCGAAACAGCTGCTCCGGAAAGCAGCATCCCCGAAACAGCTGCTCCCGAGACAGCGGCAACGCAAAGAACGGCCGACGGCATCGGCTACACCACGATCGACTTCGTCGACCCGACTCGTGCCACCGATGAGGTGAGCGCCGACGACGAAGTACTCGTCGAAGCAGCGGATTCGCGGCTGCTGCAAACCACCGTGCGCTATCCGGCAACCGAGGACGGCGAGGGCGCTGCGCCGGTCGCTGACCACCTCCCACTGATCATTCTGAGCCACGGCCTCAGCGGCACGCCCGAGTACGTCACGCCGCTCGCCGACGTGCTGGTCGAAGCCGGGTACGTCGTTGCCCTGCCCCTCTATCCCGAGTCGTCCGTCGGGGGCGCAGCGGACTTCGTCGAGCAACCCGCCGACGTGTCATTCATCATCGATCAGCTCATCGAGCTGAGCGACGGAACCGACGGCGAGTTTTCGGGCACGATCGACGCCGAACGCATCGGTGCCGCCGGCCACTCCCTGGGCGCCTTCACCACCGCCGGGCTGGCGTACAACGAGTGCTGCATCGACGAATCCGTCGACGCGGCAGCGCTCCTCGCCGGCTTGGCCGTTCCGTACGGGCAGAATCAGTACACCTGGCCAGACACGCCGTTGCTACTGATTCACGGCGACGCCGACGGCGTTATCGGCTATTCGGGCTCGACCGAAATGGCCGCCGCGGCGCAGGGACCGACCTACTTCCTGACGATGCTCGGGGTCGATCATGGGGCCGGACTTTGGAACGACGAACACAACCCGCTGCTGAACGAAGCCCTCGTCGCGTTCTTCGACGAGTACGTCGCCGGCGTCGACAACGACCTCGCAGCCATCGAGAGCGCCGATGGGCTGAGCACCTGGGCAACGAGCAACCTCTAGCGCGCCCCCTCGCTACTATCGGCCCATGAGCAACACCGGAAAGACCCGACTCGTCGTGCTGTTCGGCGGGCAGTCGGCCGAACACGATGTCTCGTGTGTGTCGGCCCGGCACGTCGTCGCCGCCGCAAACCCGGACGAGTACGACGTGGTTCCGGTCGGCATCACACGCGAGGGCCAATGGGTCGAAACCGCCCCGGTCCTGGAAGCGGCCGAGTCGCTCAAGGCCATCGGTACCGGGTTCGACCTGCTTCCCGCGGTCAGCACTGCGGCCGACGCCGGACAACAGATCGTCGTCCTCCCCGTACTCCACGGCCCGCTCGGTGAGGACGGCACCGTGCAGGGGCTGCTCGAGCTCGCCGGAGTCCCGTATGTGGGGTGCGGTGTCCTGGGCTCGGCATTGGCCATGGACAAGGCCGCCGCCAAGGAAATGTTGGCGCACCACCACATCCCCCAGGCGAAGTACCTGTCGTTCCAGGCCCATCAGTGGTCGCCGGACCAGGCGCAGAAGCTCTTCGACGAACTCGCCCACCGCCGCTCGGGCAGAGCCGTGTTCGTCAAGCCCGCCAACATGGGGTCGTCCATCGGTGTTTCGAAAGCCACGAGCCCCGACGAAATCGTGGCTGCCGTGGAACTCGCGCTCACCTACGACGAGTGGATCGTGGTCGAAGAGGCGATCGTGGGGCGCGAGATCGAATGTGCGGTACTCGGCAACCTCGACCCCAAGGTTTCGGTGCCGGGCGAGGTTCGGCCCGGCGACGATTTCTACAGCTATGCCGACAAATACCATGACGGTGTCGCCGACCTCATCATTCCGGCCGACCTCCCCGCGGAGACCGTCGTCGAAATGCAGGAACTCGCGGCCCGGGCATTTCTGGCGCTGCGCTGCGAAGGTCTCGCCCGCGCCGACTTCTTCTACGAAGACCCCGTCGACGGCGGACGCGGCTTGCTGCTCAACGAACTCAACACCATGCCGGGGTTCACGCCGATCTCGATGTACCCGAAACTCTGGGCCGCTTCCGGCCTGTCGTACCCGGCGCTCATCGACGCGCTGGTCGAACTGGCACTCGAACGCCACGATCGTAAGCGCCGCCGCACCGATTACTGAACCGTCTTGCGTTACCGGCGCACGTCCTGGACCAACGACCAGAGAAACACCAGCGGTGCGGCGATCAATGCGAGCCCGGCAACGATCGCCAACAAGACCAGGATCGTCTTCGCCTTGCCGTCGATGGAGACGCTGGGATCGCACTCGCGAATCTGATCGGCGAATGCATCCGCTTCGACGTTCTCGCCGTCCAACCACACGGTACCGACGGTGATCTGCTCGAGGTGCAGGCGAGTCGATGCCCCCTCGGCGTCGCCGTAGCCCACCTCGATGATGATGCGATCGCTCAGGCCGAACGCGTTCGATGCCCCGGTGGTCGTCCACCCCAATGGGGGGTCGTCCAGCACGAGCGTCGCTTCACCGAGGTCGCCTTCGGGCGCGCGCATCGAGTAGAGGACGACCGGTTCGGCGTCGGGGTCGTCCGTCGTCGTCGTCGTCAGTACCGCTCCCGGTTCGGGGTCTTCGGGGACGAACGCGTCGAGAACCCTGAGTTCGGTGATGCCGCGATCGGAACACGACGACAGCACCTCGACGTTGGCACCGCGCCGCGTGAGCCCAGCGGGGTTCTGAAAGCCACCGCAGCCGCTCACGAGCACCACGAGAAGGAGGGCCGCCGGGCCACGGAGTCGATGCACCGCACTTGTTTAGTGCAACCGGCGTGACCGGTATCGGTCGGGTGGCGTGTTGTTACCCGCTGCCAACACGCCACCCGCCCAGTAGGTT